>CAYYAU010000037.1:2134-8737 GCA_964469765.1 uncultured Clostridia bacterium
TCTATCCATTTTGAACAAAGATTAAATAATTCAATTTTCTCATTATTAGTAAGCTCTTTTAAAGAAAAAATGTGCCTATTTGGAGAAACAAGAATGTGTCCATTATTATAAGGATACGTATTCATTATTACAAAGCAATACTTTCCCCTTTCAAGAATAAAGTTTGTTTTGTCCTTTTCTTTTGTATCCTTTATTTTTTTACAAAGAAAACATTCCTTTTCTTTGTTTGCCCGAATATATTTTATTCTCCAAGGTGCCCATAAAAGTTTCATTTCTTACTCCATAATTTATATAATATTATATTTTCTTTGAAAACTCAATAGAAAAATATCTTTTTTAACCACTACACTGCTAATGATTAAAGAATTTATAAACTATTCTATCTATGACCTCTTGACTAAAGCCTCTACTCTTTATTAATCTAACAACCTTTTCTGGTTTATAATTTGATTTTTTCTTTATAATTTTTAAAGCAATATCGTATTCAGTTAAGTGTTTTTCCTTTAATAATAAATTGAAGGTTTTCTCAGCGGTTTGTTCTTGAATGCCTTTTTCTTTGAGTCTTAAAAGTATATAATTTTTCCCAAAACATTTATCAATCATCTTTTCAACAAATCTATAGGCGTATTCATTATCGTTAATATATTTATGTTCTTTTAATGTTTTAATCGTCTTATATATTTCTTTTTCAGTAAAGTTTTTAGAATTTAGTTTCTCTATAAGTGCTTTTTCAGTATAAGAAAACTTACCTAAGAGAAAGATTGCGTATTCATATGCAGATTTATTTTTCATCTTAATATTGGATTATTATTTTAACATATTTTTAAGTTGAGAAATAATATGGTCCCAATGAGAGCCTTTCCAGTAAATTCTTCCACAGAAGTTACATATATAAAAGACTTTTTGGGTTTGATATACATAAGAAGGTACTTTATTTTTGACTTGTTCTTTTTTTACAGGGAAGATTTTTTTATTACAAATAATACATCTTGTAAATATTTTATCTTTACTAATTTTTAAATCAACTTTCTTAGACACTTCCTTAATTTGTTCATTTAACTTATCACTTTCAAGTAAAACCAGACCAAATGCTTTTCTTGTTGTTAATCTACGATTTCTTGTAATGATAATTCGTTGTTCCTTAAGACTTTGGTAAAGGATGTTGCCTTTTTTAGCTGAACTATGACTCATTAAATACTGGCCTTCATTTGGCACGAAATAAGAAGTGTTATATCCTAAAAGTCTTAACCATTTACATAACCTTCCTAACATAAAATCAACGATAAACTTCATATTTTTAATAGTTCTTTAAACTCTTTTTCATTAATAGTTTTAATTCCTAATAACTTTGCTTTTCTATACTTCAATCCAGGATTAGCTCCAACTACAACATAGTCTATTTTTTTACTTACAGTAGATGAAGATTTTGCACCAAACCTCTTTATTAATTCTTCAGCTTCCGAACGAGTAAATGATGATAATTCTCCAGTAAACACAAATGTTTTTCCTGTTATTGGAGATTTTACCTTTTTAAGCTCTTCTTTTCTTGCCATATTCACACCAGCCTTTTTTAAATTTTCAATAAGTGTTCTATTGATTCTCAAAGAAAAAAACTCAACTATACTTTTTGCCATAATTGGGCCTATTTCATCAATTGAAGTAAGCGTATCTTCAGTGGCTTCCATCAATTCCTCAATTGAAGGAAATTTTTCAGCAAGGATATCTGCTGCATGACTTCCAATGTTTCGTATACCAAGTGCAAATATTATGCGAGAAAAAGGTCTATTTTTACTTTTATTTATCGCATTAATAAGATTTTGAGCTTTCTTATCTGCAAATAAATCCAATTTTAAGAGGTCTTCCTTTTTTAAATTGTATATGTCAGCTATATTCTTTACCAATTCTTTTTCAATTAGCTCTTGGCAGACCTCTTTTCCAAGTCCTTCAATATCTAAAGCTGACCTTGATGCAAAATGTATTAAGGCTCTTTCAAGTTGAGCTGGACATTGCATATTTGGGCATCTAAGAAAAACATCTTCTTTCACAACCTCTGTCCCACAAACAGGACATTTCTTAGGAATTGAGATATCTTTTTCTTTAGAGGTTCTTTTAGTTTCTATTGGTTTTACAATTTTTGGAATAACATCTCCGCTTCTTTCAACAACTACAGTATCACCAACCTTTACTCCAAGCCTTTTTATTTCATCATAATTATGTAATGTGGCTCTGCTTATTGTAACCCCACCAACCACTACAGGTTTTAATATTGCAACAGGTGTTAAAATACCCGTTCTTCCTACCTGTACCTTGACATTCTCAAGAATAGTGGTTGATTGTTTTGCTGCAAATTTGTATGCTATAGCCCATTTTGGACTCTTCGTAGTTGTTCCTAACTGTCTTTGACTTTCTAATGAGTTAACTTTTACAACAATCCCATCTATCTCGTATTTTAACTCATTTCTTCTTTGTTCCCATTCGTTACAGAACTTGATTACTTCGTTAATATTTTTACAAAGTTTTATATGAGGATTTACTTTTAAACCCCATTTCTTAAAAGTATTTAGAACCTGCCAATGAGTAGAAAACTCAGTTCCTCCTTCTTTATACCCTAATGCATATATAAAACAGGAAAGATTTCTTTGTGCAGTAAGTTTAGCATCTAATAGTTTTAAAGAACCACTTGTAGCATTTCTTGGGTTTGCAAATAACGGCTCATTTGATTGTTGTCTTTTTCTATTCAATTTTTCAAATTCTTCTTTATCCATATATACTTCTCCTCTTACTTCTACGAGTTGAGGGAACTCTTTTTGAAGCCGTAAAGGTATAGACTTAATTGTCTTTAGGTTTTGTGTAATATCATCACCTGTTTCACCATCTCCTCTTGTGGCTCCTAAAACTAACATACCTTTTTCATAAGTTAGAGAAATACCAACCCCATCAATTTTTGGTTCAACAACATATTCTACCTTGATGTTTTTAAGTGTTTTTTTAACTCTTATATCCCACTGTTTGATTTCTTCAGATGAATAAGTATTAGATAATGAAAGCATTGGAACCTTGTGTTTTACAGATTTAAATTCTTCAATTGGGCTACCACTTACTCTTTGGGTAGGAGAGTCAGGTGTGATAAATTCGGGATATCTTTTTTCTAAGGATTCCAGTTTTTTAATTAAATCATCATATTCTTTATCAGATATTTCAGGTTGGTCCAGAACATAATATAGGTAGTCATGATAACGAATTTTTTCTTTTAATTGTTCAATTTCATTTTTTACTGTTTTTGCTTTTTCACTTTTCATCTTTCTTTTTTATTTTTGACTGTTTCCCTTTCTTCTTTTATTTTATCTAAAATTCCATTTACAAATCTTCCCGATTCTTGTGTGCCGAACTTCTTTGCAATATCCACAGCTTCATTTATAATTACCTTAACAGGTATATCCAGAAGAGAAATTAATTCAAAACTTGCTTGTCTTAATATGTTTCTATCGGTTGTAACCATTCTGTTAATTTCCCAATTCTCTGCATATTTGCTTATAATTGCATCTATTTTCTCTCTATTTTGAATAGTCCCTCGCACTAGTTGTTGTGCGAACTCTTTAATCTTTGTTGGCGTATTCTTCAAAGAACCCCAAAAGGAAGTTTCAATCTCGTCTAAGGAAAGATTTGTTATATCGTATAAATAAAGAATCTGTAAAGCGCACTCTCTTGATTTTCTTCTAGTACCCATATTTTGCCTTTATAACTTAATTTTATTTTTTGGAAATCTTATTAAAAAGGTCTAACATTTCAATTGCCGATAAAGCTGCTTGGTTTCCTTTGTTTCCGAACTTAGTTCCAGCCCTATCGATTGCCTGTTCAACTGTGTCAGCAGTGATGATACCAAAAGCTATCGGTATATCTTTTTGTAGAGATAATTTAGAAATTTCTCTACTTACATTACCTGCAATATAATCAAAATGTGGTGTTTCTCCTCTTATTATCGCTCCAAGACAAATAATTGCATCATACTTTTTACTATTAGTTAATTTTTCAACAACAGTGGGGATTTCAAAACTACCTGGTACCCAATATACATCAATATTATCTTGGTCCGCGTTGTGTTTTAGTAATGTATCCTGCGCGCCATCTACTAATTTAGAAGATATAAACTCATTAAACCTCGAAACAACTAAAGCAAATTTTTTTCCTTTTGCGTTCAATCTTCCAAAAAATACATTTGCCATTTTGTTCCTCCTTGTTTTTAGACATGTTTTAATAGGTGTCCCAATTTTTCCTTTTTTGTTTTCAAGTATTTTATATTTTCTTTATTTGGTTTTATTTCAAGGGGAATTCTTTTTGTTATCTTTAATCCATATCCCTCTAATCCTACAATTTTTTTTGGATTGTTAGTTAATAAATGGATTGAAGAAAGACCTAAATCAGCAAGTATCTGTGCTCCAATACCGTAATCTCTTAAATCTGGTTTAAACCCTAATACCTGATTAGCCTCAACAGTATCAAATCCGTGGTCCTGAAGTTTATATGCTTTTAGTTTGTTTTTAAGTCCAATTCCCCTTCCTTCTTGTCCCATATATAATAAAACTCCTTCTCCTTTTTGTTCTATAATTTTCAATGCAGTTATCAACTGTTCTCCACAGTCACATCGTAAACTTCCAAACACATCACCTGTTAAACATTGTGAGTGAACCCTAACTAAAACATCCCTTTTATTCTTAATATCTCCTTTTACCAGAGCCAAATGATATCCCTCAGATATATTTGGAATTGTGGATTCATATACATACATTTGAAAGATTCCATATTTAGTTGGAAGTTTTGTTGACACAACAGATTTTATAAATTTTTCTTTTTTAATTCTAAATTTGATAAGCTCTTCTATGGTGATAATCTTTAAATTGTGTAATTTGGAAAATTTAAACAATTCTGGCACACGAGCCATGGTTCCATCTTCATGCATAATTTCACATATAACACCTGCTGGATAAAGCTCAGCAAGTTTTGCTAAATCAACAGCAGCTTCTGTATGTCCTGCTCTCACTAAAACACCACCTTGGCGGTATCGTAGAGGAAAAATATGGCCAGGTCTTACTAAATCATCTGCTTTTGTATTAGGGTCTAAAATAGCCTTTATTGTACGTGCTCTGTCATATGCAGAGATTCCTGTTGTTGTTCCATATTTTACATCTATAGACACAGTAAAAGAAGCCTCCCTTAACTCTACGCTGTCTGTTACCATATCCTTTATATTTAACTCATCCAGTCTTTTACCAATGATAGGGACACATATCAGTCCTCTTCCATACTTCGCCATAAAGTTTATTGATTGAGGGGTGACCTTTTCAGCAGCAATAATTAAATCGCCTTCATTTTCTCTATTTGGGTCATCCACAACAATTACCATCTTTCCATTTTTGATATCTTGGATTGCTTCTTCAATTGAGTTAAATCTAAGTTTTTTCATTTATAGCCTCTTCTGATAAAATTATATTTACCAAATATATCCACTTCAATGTTTACTTTGTCTTTAATCTGCTTAAACTGAAGAGTTGTATTTTGTAATGTATATGGAACAAGGGTAACAGTGATAGTTCTTCTTGATACTTCATTTACTGTTAAGCTTACTCCATCAATTGCAATTGGTGCTTGAGGAACAAGGAATCTTAAGAGTTCATCTTTAATAGAGACTTCCCAGATAATACACCCCCTTTTTTTTAAAATTCTTTCGATTCTACCTATTCCATCAATATGTCCTGTTACAAAATGTCCTCCGATGTTTTTATTAACAGTTAAAGAGGTTTCAAGGTTTACTTTATTTGATACTTTAAGGTTACTTAGATTTGTTTTATTAAGTGTTTGTTGGCTTACATCGAACTGTAACAATGAATTTTTAATATTGTTTACCGTTAAACAAACTCCATTTACAGAGATACTATCCCCTATTTTGATATTATTTAGGTTTGTTTTGATTGTAAGGGAGTTCACTCTTTTTTCTTTAATAACTCCAATATCCTCAATTATCCCAGTAAACATCTATATCCTCGTTATTTTCTGCCGAATACAAAGCAGGAATAAGATTTTTGTTTTTTGGTTTTTAACTGTACCTTATATATCCTTCCAATAATACATCATTTCCAATCTTATTTACATTAATATTCTTTAATCTGTATGCATCTTTTATTTTTTTTACGCCATTGCCTTCAACTGGAGTTAGAGCATCTCTACCTCCAATAATTTTAGGTGAAATAAAAAACAATAGTTTATCTACTAATTTTTCTTTTATAACAGAAGATATCAGATTTCCACCTCCTTCAATTAATACAGAACTTATATTAAGTTTAATAAGTTTTTTCAATAACTCATTTAAATCCAAAATCCCTTCTTTTTTTTCTTTTAACTCAATAATTAAAACATTTCTTTTTATTAGTATTTTCTTTTTAGATTTGGAGGAATGATAAGCAGTAGCTATCAAGGTTGGGAAATCATTTTTTAATACTAATGAATTTAAAGGGATTCTTAAAAAACTATCAACAATAACTCTTAACGGTCTTTTTCCCAATGGATGTATATATGGTTTATAGAATCGCGGCGTTAACATTGGATTAT
>CAYYAU010000038.1:0-8659 GCA_964469765.1 uncultured Clostridia bacterium
GTAATATTTCTTTTGTTTTCTTTTTATTTATCCTTTAATATAAGTTATCCGACATTTATTTTGACTTTTTTTGTTGCAATGCTTTCTTTTTTCTATTCTTGCTATCCATTTCGGTTTAAGAGATTTTTCCCATTAAATATTTTTTTAATGAGCATTTGTTTTATAACAGTTGTTATTATTGGCTTTTCGATATTTGCTAAAGAAAAGACATTGAGGATTTTTCCTCCAAGGATTTATCTATTTTTATTTATATGGTTATTTGCAACAATAAGTATAAAGGATATAAAGGATTTTGAAAGCGATAGGTTAAAGGGTATAAAGACACTGCCTGTAATATTAGGAGAGAAAAATAGTAAAATGCTTTTAAGTAGCCTGGTTTTTTTTTCCTACTGTTGGACACCATATATCCTTAAACTTCATAAGTTGTGGTTTGTTTCATTAATTTTTGGATTAGCAAGTGCGGTTTTTTTCTATAGGAAGAGGTTTAGAGAGTTCCCTATTTTTTTGGTATATTATCTATATGCGTGTATTATAATGTACGTCTTTTTAAAAAACTATATAGTATTTTGAACTGGAGGAAAGATGAATCAAAGACTCATAATAAATTGGGTTTTAATAATTGCAATAGGTTTATTTATTCTTACATTAGTAAGGGTTCCTGAAAAAGGAAAACCTATAAGAGAAAGAATTAAAAGAGAGGTTGCAAGAAGGATAGAAAAAAAAGAAACAGTCTCACATCTTCCTAAGAAGATAAGCAAAGAGAACCTAATAGGTATCCTAAGAAAACCTTTCAAGAAAGGAAAAGAGCTTACAGGTAGACAAAAAGAGATAATTGTTGAATATGCGGTTGCTAAATATAAGTATATGGTGAATGTTAGACCTATTTTAGAGAAAGAGTGTGGAGGTCCTTTAGATAAAAAAAGCATTGGATATAAAGAGTATATTCAGAGATTACACTCAAAGGAACAAAAGTGGTGGGAAGACTGGTTTAAAAAACACGATACAACGCCTGCTGAGTGTTTTTGGATTACTGAAAAGGCTGAGAAAGACCCTAAAATAAAAGAGCAGTTAAAACAAAAAGTTTTATCTATTATTCCAGAAGAGAATTGGAAAGAGTATTATTATAAAGAAAGATGAGAAAGATATTTTTCGGAATACTTTTGATTTTTTTGCCGTCAATTCTGTTTAGTAAAGATAGGCCTTCTGCTATTCTTTTGGATACAGAGTTTAACTCATCATACTACGGAAGAGGTGGTGCCGGAGTCAGTATATGTGATGGAGTGAGGGGGTTATCCATAAACCCAGCAACAGTGTTCTTTGAACCTAACAATGAGTTAGTATGTAACTATTCTTTAGGAGTAATGGATACATACAAAGGTAGTGTTCTATATGGACATAGATTTAAGAACAATGTTTTGGCGGTGAGTTTTTCAACCTTATACGGTGGTATTATTACCCTAAACCCTGAAGAAGATAAACTTATTGCTCAACAGGACTATTTAGGCTCAATAGGGTTTTGTAGAAAGATTATTTCAATAAAGAGAACCGAATTGCCAAAGAAAAAAACAAAGTTTTCAAGAAGAAAGATAAAAAGAACAGACGAACTGTTTTTTGGAGTAAATATGAAGTATTTTAATTCAACACTGGTTGAAGAATATTTTGCATCAACATTTGCTTTTGATTTGGGTTTTCTTTATACACAGAAAACTAAACGATATCAAAAGCGATTTCTTTCTTTTGGTTTAGTGCTAAAAAATTTAGGTTTTCCTTATAGGTACGAGCATCAAAAAGAGCCTTTACCATTAAGTCTACAATTAGGTGGGTCCTATGGATTTACATTTCCCGAAGGAAATAGTTTGTTATTTTGTCTGGATATAATGGTGCCTAAAGAAAGTTTTTCTAAGAAAATTAAGTTTACTTTTAAACAAAGTGATGTTAATCCTCATTTGGGTATAGAGTATGGTTATAATAATTTGTTTTTTCTACAGGCAGGATACAAGTTTGGTTATGATATAGAAGGGATTACGTTGGGAATTGGTATTAAATATGAGAGATTTTTACTGGGGTATGCTTTAGGATTAAGGCGGTATCTTAATAATGAGCAGCAGATAGAGATAGGTTTTCGGTTTTAATTTAATAAATAAGAAATGATAAAAATAACAAAAATTTATATTGTTACTATTAATACTTTACTTGCCACTTTGTTTACAGGTGTGAGTTATTGCGGTTTACACCAGTGGCAGGAACTTCAAGGGATTTACAATGGAAGTCTTTCCTGGGGAGATTATAATAGCGATGGTTTACTTGATTTAGCAGTGTGTGGACAAACAAAGGATGAAGATGTTGTAACCAAGATTTATAAGAATATGGGAAAACCGGATTATGAGTTACAGGAGGTTCAAACCCTTACTGGTATACAGACAGGAGGGTTTGCATGGGGTGATTATGACAATGATGGTGACCTGGATTTAGCAATATGTGGAAATAGCGGCAGTGGAGAAAAGATATATATAACTAAGGTGTATAGAAACGATAATGGTATATTTAGAGACTCAGGTTTGAATTTAGAAGGATTCGCAATGGGCTCTTTATGCTGGGCAGATATTGACAATGATGGAGATTTGGACTTAATTATTGTAGGTCATAGAAAGGCTATCCCACACAAAGTAATAAAGATTTATAAAAATGATAGTAATGGTAATCTTTCTACAGGTGATGAAATCTCTGCAACATCTGAGGCAAACTTTTCTTTAGGTGATTATGATAATGATGGTGATTTAGATATTGTGTTGTGTGGATACGATGTTTCACTAAATATTATCACAAAACTCTATGAGAATAACAAGGGTTTTTTTTCTGAATCTTCTCAGTCCTTTACAGGTGTAAGGAGGGGTGCTATTGCTTGGGCTGATTATGATAATGATAGTGACTTAGACTTTGCTGTTGTAGGAACAACAGATGCAAAGGGTGGTGTAAACTATGGAATTTTAGAAGTATACAGAAATGATGGTCCTAAATTCGATGTAGGATTTTCTACTAATGGTCTGGTTAATTATAGTTCCTTAGCATGGGGTGATTATGATAATGATGGTAAGATAGACTTAGCAGCAATGGGTGAAGTTAGTGCTTCAAGTCCTGTGGCAAGAGTATTAAGAATTTATAGAAATAATTCTTCACCAGGGATAACAGATTTTTCACTTGAGTTTACTACAGATGGTGTAAGGCAAGGAAACCTTGCTTGGGCAGATGTGGATAAGGACGGTGATTTGGATTTAGCATTCTGTGGAATTGCAGTGGATACAGAGACATTTAGTGGAGAAAACTATATTTTGAGGGTATACAGAAATGATGAGGCGGATAATGGCAATGCAAACACCTTACCAGAAGCTCCTGAAGATAGTACATTCAACACTGCTTTTAATAACGAAACAAATGAACTTACTCTTTATTGGGGATATGGTTCTGATGATAAAACATCAAAAGAAGGATTGTATTACAACTTTATGGTTGGTTCAGAATCAGGAGCAGAGGACATTGTTTCAGGACGGTATGGGACACCTTTATTGGGAAACTTTCTCTCAAGATGTAGCACAACCACGGTGAATGGTTATAGGTTTAAGTATACAATAAAGATATCCTCTCCTTCTGCTTATTATTGGAGAGTTCAAACAATAGATACTGGTTTAGGAAGAAGTTGGAAAAGTGGCAGTGCTGAGGCTCTTATTGAGGCTGGTTGGTCAGAGGAGCATGTATATGAAGATACAACTTCACCAAAGGGTTTGCCTTTAGCACCTATTGATGAAGGAGATTATACTTATTCTCAGGATATCACTTTTTATTTTAATAAAGGAACAGCAAATGACCCAGAAACAGGCATTCATGGGTGTTATTTAGAAGTAGGAACCTCCCCGGGAGCAAATGATGTTTTTTCTGAAGAGATTGGTGATGTATGGAAGGAGTCGTCTCCTTCTTATAAGGTATCAAATGTAGAATCTGGTAAAACCTATTATGCAAGGATAAGAGCAAAACATGGATATACTGGGACTTCTCCAACAGGAGATGCTCCTTATAATGGTGATTATACTGATTGGTCAGAGTCAAGTGATGGAATACAGGTTGTAGAACCATTATCTGTAAACAACAATCTTATTCATCCTGGAACATCTGATGACACTGTTGGGATATCATACTTTCTTATTGAAGAAGAAAGGGTTGTTCTTAAGATATACGACCTTAAAGGAAGGCTTATAAAGACATTTTTGAATAATGAAACAAAACCAATAGGTTCGTATACTGAATATTGGAAGGCAAAGGATAATGATGGATGGACTGTTGGAAGTGGAGTATATATAGTTTATTTCCGCATTGGAGATGTTGAAAAAAAAGAGAAGGTGGTGGTGGTGAAGTAATGTAATTGCTATGATATCAAAGGTGGAAATGCTATGAAAAACCAGAAAGGGTTTAGTTTTATTGAGTTATCTTTAACTATTTTTCTATTAGGGTTACTTGCATACTCTTTGACGAATTTCTTAACTAATTCATTTAGAATATGGTTTAAAAGCTCAAGGCAGATAGATGTCCAGCAGAAAGCAAGAATAGCTATTGATGAGATTTCTCGCTTTCTAAGAGAGGCTTATCCTGTTACTGGTATTGTTATAGGGGCTTATGGTAGCGAACCTATAAGCTCTTTGATTTCATTTACCGATACTGATGGGAATTATAAATGTTACTACAAGGATGCCGATACCTTAAGGAGAGTTGTAGATACAAGCACAACAACAATAATTGGGGCTAATCTCGTTGAGGTGTATTTTATTCCTAATTTGCCAACGGCTTTTTCTGCAGTTGATATAACATCAATGACGGTTCAGAAAGGTTCGGGGTCTAACATACAGACAATAGTTTTACCAAGAAGAAGAGTGTATTTAAGAAATCAATGAAAGGTTTATTTATAACATTGGAAGGACCTGATGGTTGTGGAAAAACAACACATGCAAAGAGTCTTTTTCATTATATAAAAGAAAAGAGACTTTCGGTAATTTTAACACGTGAACCAGGGGGTATTTGGCTTGGAGAAAGCATAAGAAAGATAATGCTCAGTTCAAAGTATTCAATTTCTCCTTTATCTGAATTATTTTTAATTGAAGCAAGCAGAGTCCAACATACACAGAAGGTTATTATTCCAGCATTAAAGAAAGGCAAAATAGTTATCTGTGAAAGGTATACAGATGCAACCTTATCTTATCAGGGTTATGGAAGAGGGATTGAGTTTAAAGTTATTAATATACTTAATAAAATTGCATCATTTAGAGTTGTGCCTGATTTGACTATACTGTTAGACGTTGATGTAGAAGAAGGACTAAGAAGAATTGGTTTAGTTAAAACAATGGATAGGATAGAAAAAGAAAGCATCTCTTTTCATAGAAGGGTGAGAAATGGCTATTTAGCTATTGCAAAGAAATTTCCACAGAGAATAAAAACAATAAAAACAAATAGTATTAATTCAACGCAGAAAAAAATAAGAAAAGAAGTAGATAAACTTTTAAAAAGAAAAAATTTACACTGATAACGGTTATTAAAGATGGTATTTTCAGATATAATTGGACAGGAAAAGGCAATAAAGGTATTAAGGAGCGCAATTGAAAAAAATAGGGTTAGCCATTCATATATATTTTTTGGACCAGAGGGTGTGGGAAAAAGAACCACTGCTTTATTATTTGCTCAAGCTTTAAATTGTAAAGATAATAAGTTTGGTTGTGGAGTATGTGATTCTTGTAAGAGTATTTATAACTATAATAATTTAGATGTTAAAATTATTACAAAACAAGATAATAAAACAAATATAACTTTAGAACAGATTAAAGAGGTTCAGAAAAGTTCTTCATTAAGACCCTTATATTTAGAGAAAAAGGTATATATTATTGATGAAGCATCTGACGTTTCAATAGAAGGTGCTAACTCTTTATTGAAGATATTGGAGGAACCTCAAGAAAATGTGGTTATAATTTTGGTTACAACTAAATTTTATTTTTTATTACCCACTATTAAATCAAGATGTCAAAAGATTGAGTTTTTTCCACTTAAGTTAAAAAATATTGTAATGTATTTAAAAAAAAAGTATAATATAAATTTTACATTTATTGAGAAGGTTTCTAAATTATCTCAGGGTAGTTTGGGTAAAGCAATAAGGTTCATTGAAGAAAAAGACACTATACTGATGAGCCAACGTTTTAAAGAAGTGTTGGAAAAAGGTAATATCAAAGAGGTTTTAGAGTTCACTGCTCAACTTGAAAAGGAAAAGAAGAATAGATGTTTAAAGATTATAGAGTTTCTTATTCTGATTTACCAATTAGAGTTTGAGAGAAACCCAGAAAGTAAAATAAAAGAATATCTTGAAAAAACGCTTGAATTGAAAGGGTTAATAGAAAGAAACATTAATCCACGATTAGCAATAGAACAGATATTCTTATCCTTGATAAGATAGTAGTATCTATTTTAATTTGTATAACTGGAGGATAAAATGAAGAAGAATTCGCTATGGTTGATTGCAATACCTATTTTACTTATTTTACTTTTCCTTACGCGAGGAGAAAAAGTAAATTATTCTCATTATGTTAGACTAACGTCTCAGAGAAAGGTTGAAACTGATTTAAAGAATATAACACCTTTTCAGTTGCAAAATTCTTTTGAAAAAATTGCAAAGATGGTTATTCCTGCGGTTGTTAATATAAATACACTACAAATTCAGAGGATTGAAGTTCCTTATTTTGAGTTCTATTTCAATGACCCTTTTGAAGAGTTTTTTGGAGATTTTTTTGGTGGGAGAAGGCCCTTACCTAGAAGACAAAAGCAATTATTTAAAAGAAGACTTAAAGGGGTTGGTTCAGGTGTTCTCATAGATGAAAAAGGTTATGTGCTAACAAATTATCATGTTGTAAAAGGAGCACAGCAGATTAATGTTACATTATCTGAGAAAGGAAAGGAGAAGAGTTATCCGGCTAAGATTATTGGAGAGGACCCCAGAACAGATTTGGCTGTAATTAAGATTAAATCAACAAGGAAATTTAATTATATTAAATTGGGAGATTCTGATAAAATTGAGATTGGAGATTGGGTATTAGCAATAGGGTCTCCATTTGGGTTAGAACACACAGTCACTGCTGGGATTATAAGTGCAAAGAGACAAGTACTGTCAATTGATGGAAGGGTCTATAAAGGAATGATTCAAACGGATGCTGCGATTAATGTTGGTAATAGTGGAGGACCTTTGGTAAATATAAAGGGAGAGGTGATTGGAATTAATACAGCAATCTATGCACCAACAGGAGTGTTTAATGGTATTGGATTTGCTATTCCTATAAATAAGGCAAAGAGTATTCTTGGCCAACTCATTAAAAAAGGTAAAGTAACAAGAGGTTGGCTTGGTGTAGAGATTAGGGAAGTAGATAAGGTAATAGCTAATCAGTTTGGTTTAAAAGAAGAAAAAGGCGCACTTATAAACAGAGTGGTTAGTGATTCTCCAGCTGATAAAGCAGGACTTAAAAGAGGAGATGTGATAGTAAAGTTTAATGGTAAAGAAGTAGATGATGTGCTTTCTCTTCAAGAGATGGTAGGCAATACCCCTCCAAAAACAAAAGTAAATGTGAAGGTTATAAGAGATGGAAAATTTAAAGTATTATATGTGACGATAGGAACTTTACAGGAAGAGGTCTCAGTTAAAGAAAAAAAACAAGAGAAAATCTGGGGACTTACAGTAAAAAATGTTAATTCTGTTTTATCTGATAGATATAACATTCCTGAAGGACAGCAAGGAGTGGTTGTTACTGATATAGAAAGAGCAAGTAAAGCTGAAGAGATAGGATTAAGAATAGGTGATCTAATAAAAAGTATAAATAGAATTCCGACTCCAAATATGATAGAGTTTAATAAAGCTGTTTCAAAGGTAGATTTATCAAAGGGAATTATGCTTGATGTTTATAGACAGGGGCAGTATATATACATCACCTATGCAGAATAAAACAGATAATTAGATCTACACAAAGAAAGGAGGAAAAAATGGGTGTTAAGGTTGGAATTAATGGTTTTGGAAGAATTGGAAGGTTGGTCCTAAGGGCTGCATTAGCAAACAGAGTTGAGATTTTGGATTTTGTTGCTTTGAATGATCTTACAGATGCTAAAACATTGGCTTATCTTTTCAAGTATGACTCTACATTTGGTGTTTATCCTGGAGATGTGAAAGCAGAAAATGATAGTATAGTTGTTGATAATAAAAGAATGAGTGTGCTTGGAATTAAAGAACCTTCACAGCTTCCATGGAAGCAGTTAGGTGTTGATATCGTGGTGGAAGCTACTGGTAAGTTTAGAACAAAGCAAGATGTGATAAAACATATTCAATCTGGAGCAAAGAAGGTTGTTATTACTGCGGCTGGTAAGGGTGTTGACCTTATGGTTAATATAGGGATTAATGAAAAAGAGTATGACCCAAAGAAGCACAATATTCTTTCTAACGCATCCTGCACAACAAATAGTTTAACTCCTGTGATGAAGGTGATTGATGAAAAGATTGGTATAGAAAAGGCATTGATGACAACGATACACTCTTATACAAATGACCAAAGAATCCTGGATTTTGCTCATAAAGATTTAAGAAGAGCACGTA
>CAYYAU010000039.1:0-8649 GCA_964469765.1 uncultured Clostridia bacterium
TTATATTGGTAGAAAATATATCTTTTATACAAAAACCTAACCTCAACTTATCAGAAGCAATTATTATCCAACCCACATCAAAAGAATAAGAGAGTGATTGACCCGCATCTTTAATATAAAGGTTTAGCATCTTAAAGTTTAATCCAAATCCTGCTTTGGAAATACTAAAAATTCCTATATTCTCTTTATAAAAATCTGGACCAAACTGAGAAAATGATATTCCAAAACCAAGTTTCTTTAATGGTAAACTCATATGAAAAAGAAAGTATGGAAGAAAGTGTTGACCAAAAATGTAAGAATGAGAAATATTTATCTCTTTACTTTTCTGTAATGAAATGCCTGCTGGATTTGCATAAACAGCACCACTATCATTCGCAATTGAAACAAACGCCTCAGCTAAGGCACAGGCTCTCGCGGTGCACGGTTTTTGTTCAAATGAGCAAAATAATTGGTTGCAAAATAAAAATAACAATAAAGAAACTGTTAGTTTTCCCTTCATTTTAATCTTTTACCTATTGCAACGGGCATATATTTTCTGATTACTTTACCGTTATTAATATTTACTCCATTAAGAGAAACAATGTATACTCCAATAGGTAATACATTCCCAAAATCATCTGTTCCATCCCATTCAACAAAGCCTGTTGAAACAGAACAGTTATCCAGTAAAATCCTAACACCATTTCCTTTAATATCAAAAATCTTTATTGTAACTTTAAACTCACTTTCAAGACCATAATAAATCAATGTGGTTTGTGGTTTTGTTTTATCTGTAAAAATCACATTATTTTCTATTAGCAATCCGGTTACAGAGATTCTTTCTTTTCTTTGTTCCTGATTTTGATTATCCTCATTCTCTGTTTCATCATAAATCTCTTCTTCTTGTTCTTCTTCATGAAAAAGTTGCACAAATGTAATGCTATCCACATAAATGGAATAAGTTCCATCTACAACATTTTTAATTCTTAACTCTAATTTACAGGAGTTAGCTTTTTCGGGAGGAGTAAGATTTTCTAAAGAAAGGTATTGCCAATTAGAAGAATTAACTGTTGAAGTGCTAATTTTTCCAATATTTTTTCCTGTTCCATTACCAGTCTCATACCAATAAATGGCTAAACTACCAGATGTTTCATAGAAATCATCATAAAAATGCGCCGAAGCAGTATATGTTGAGGTTGAAACTACTGTAATTACCTGATAGATATAACTTGCACTTTTATTACTATCGGTAAGTTTAGCAGCACATACTCCGGAATAAATATATCCCTCAGTTGAAGTTATAACATTCCAGCCCGAAGGAGTTTTTTTCAATCCATAATCGTTCCAATACTGTTTTGTTCCTGATTCAAAATCTCCATCAATAACTAAATTACCAGCATATAAGTTTGAAATGAATAACAATAAAAATAATGATAATCTTAAATATAATAATTTTCTAACCATTTCTTATATTTATTTCTAATTTCATTTTCTATTTTTCTTTTTAATTCTTTATCTTTAATATATATCTGTTTTTCCCATTTTCCCTTTAAATTCTTTTTAGATGGCCAAGCAACCCACATACCTCTATTAGAATGCATTACTGCGCATACTACAGTTAATGAATTATTGAATGTCACCTCAACATTTGCCTTTCTTGAAGTTTTACCAGAGGTGAAAGAAAAATTGGAAATCGTATAAAATACATTTCTTTTCTTTTTAAGAGAGGGAGTACCTCTTTTTATAGCTCGTAACAGCTCATTCTTTGCTAAATCCGATTCAAACCTTAATTGAGGACAAACTCTTTTCTTAGCATCTATATAACAAGGAAAACTGACAGATATCTCACCATTATCCTTTTTTACTTGAATATCATTTATTACAATAACTCCATTAATTGTAATTTTTGCTTTTAAACTGTTTTTATTCTCATTTGTAGAGAAAAGTTTAATGTCCGTTACATTAATCTCTGGTTTTACTAACAACAAAAATAAAAAAACACATAAAGTAACAGCTCCTATTATTAAAAAAGAAATCTTTAGGTATTTAGACATTATTGAGGTAAAGAATTAAATAAAGACTAAAAATTTATGGGCTCTTTTTTCTGAAGGAAGACATAAATGTTAATTTTTTCTCAACTTTATCTCTTACAGAAGAAGGAAGGTATGCAAACTGTTTTATTCTATTATATACTTCTTTTGCTTTAGATACTTCTCCTCTACTTTCATAAACTCTCGCTAATCCTAAGTAGGCCTCTGAAAGAAGAAAATGGAAAGGAAACTTATCAATAAACTGCTGATATATCTTTTGAGCATTCTCATATTCCTTGTTTTCCTCATAACTCATAGCAAGATTTATAAGTATCTGAGGAGTGAATTTCTTTTTCTTATATTTTACTAGCATATTTTTGTATATATTAATTGCTTTTTTAAAATTCTTAGATTGCAATGAAATATCTGCTTCCAGAAACAAAGCAAATGGATATGCCTTTGTTCTGTTGTCTTTCTTAGCAGTTGCAATAAAATCTAAAGCTTTATGTTTATCTCCTTTAAAATATGCTGCCTCAGCCTGAGCAAGTTGCATATAAGCAGTCTCATTGATACTTTTATAACGATTAACAATTAGTGGAATAAATACAATAGCTCCAATTACTGCAATTCCAATAAAAAGCAGGTTCTCCTTATTGTTTAACCCCCACTCTAAAAACCTTGCCACCAATGAAGAAAACTTATCTTTTCTGAGTTCTTCCTTTACCCATTTCCTTGGCATCCCCCCCCCTATTTAAGGACTTCCTTCTAATGATGTCAAAAGCATTTTTTTGCATTTGGAGAAAGTCCTGCTTTGAAAGACCAGCATTTTTGAGAATCGTTAGAGCTAATTCTGTACTCATTAAATCTTCGGGAGAATGTGTATCTGTATTTATAATTATCTTAGCACCGACCTTTTTTGACAGAATAGCAACGTGTCTATTTGTCATAAGATGATTCTTTCTTGTTGTAATCTCAAGACAAACATTATTCTTTTTTGCTAATTGAACCTCCTTTTCTGAAGTCACCCCAGGGTGAGCAAGAATATCCACCAAACCTTTGCATTTAACTGCACAAAGGTTTGTCCCAGGAGGGACTGTCTCAGATACGGTTTCTCCATGGACAATAATAAGTTTTGCTCCTAATTTTTTTGCTTTCTGTGCAGTTTTTTGAATAAGTTCAGGCGGAACATAACTCAGTTCACAACCAGGTATAACCCGAATAGAATAGCACTTTGTCAAAATCTTACTAATTTTAACAATGCGAGGAATAACAAAATCTAAGTTAGACTCATCTGTATGGTCTGTTAAACCAATGGCAGTATATCCCTTTTTCTTTGCTCTATAAACAAGCTCAGAAGGAAGAAGCTGTCCATCAGAAAACAATGTATGAGTGTGTAAATCAATCATATTTGTGTTATAGTTGCATTCATACTTCTACGTATTTGCCCCTGGGCCGACTCGAACGGCCGCACATGGTTTAGGAAACCACTGCTCTATCCTCTGAGCTACAGGGGCAGAATTCAATCTAAAATGCAAAGTTAACAATTAAAAGCGCAAAATTAAAAATATCTGCCAGAAAAACGTTTGTCCGCCGGACTTTTGCAGGAGCAGATCCGCCGGTTGTTTGCCGGAAAAATCTAAAAATTAATTATATTGTATTAGATTTCTTCTCTGATTTTTCTAATATGGGATACTATTTTGGGAATTCTTTCTTTAATTGTTATCCAAACTAATTTATAATCTATTCCAAAATAAAAGTGGATGAGTCTATCTCTCATTCCTGCCATCTCTTTCCATGGAACTTCAGGGAACTTATTCCTTATATATTGAGGGATGTGCTTTGTTGCTTCTCCTATTATCTCAAATTTTCTGATTACTGCACTTGATGTCTTATCATCTTTTTCAAAATCATCAAAAATCATTCCTTCTGTAAATTTCAAAATACTTTCCATTGCATCTAAAATATCTGCAATATATAGTTCATAATTTCTCATATAAAAGATACCTCTTTAAAGATAACTTTCCTTAATTCTTTCCTTAATGCTTTTTGAGGAACAATATCTACTTTTTGTTTAAGTTTTTCTTCTAAAAACAATCCTAAACCAACAAGGTCAAAAAAATCTGCATCTTCCTTAAAATCCACCAATACATCAATATCACTTTCTTTTTTTTGTTTTCCCTTTAAAAATGAACCAAAAAGACCTATCTTTTTAACATGATATTTTTTTTGCATCTCATTTTTAAAATCTTTTAATACTTTTAAAATCTTTTTTCTATTCATCATATCTTTTCACTCCATTCAATTCTATATTCATTTTTGTAAGTTTTCTCATTAAGCAATTTACTTCTAATGGGATAAATAATTAATTTAATTTACCCATCTTTATTATTCCTCCATATTAGAAATCGTTGTAAAAGTCCTCAGCGGTCGTGAGAGAAATTGCTGGGTTTTTCAGCAATCTGCCATTCATTATTGAAAATTAAGATAATTATTTTATACAATATTTAGATAGGAAAGTCAAACATATTGTAAAATGGGTTTTTACCAAAAAACTGAAAAATTACCTCTTTTGTCTCCCAGAAAAGCATAATAAGAAATTTATTTGAAGTCAAATCTTTTATATATAACATATAAATTTTTTACTACCTTTTTTTATTTTAGTATGATATAATAAAATACAGAAAAATAAAATGAGAAAGAAATTATTTTTTAGTTTTATTATAATACTCTTGCCAACTTTCCTTTACAGTAGTATAGGCACTTCGGCAGGAAGAATTCTTATTATAGAAAGAGGGAGTAGACCATTAGGAATTGGTGGTGCCTTTACAGGGATAAGTAATGATATAAATGCAATATTTTATAATCCAGCAGGGTTAGTCAATATTAAAGGTATTCAGATTGAAACGATGTATAAACAAGGCGTATTTGGAAGTGATTATGGAGTTATTGAGGCTGGTTATAGATTAGATAAAAAACAGGCTTTAGGTATAAGTTTAGTTTATCTTAATTTAGGTAAGATTGAAATTGTTAAAGTAGATGGAACTACGGAAAATAAAACAGCACAAATGGATTTTCTTTACAGTTTGACTTATGCATATAAATTTTGGGATAAATTAAGTTTAGGCGTAAATATTAAATATTTATATTCAAGTTTTTTATCCGAGTATACCGCCTCAAGCTTTTCAATAGATTTAGCAGGGTTATATTCTCCAAACATATCTGGATGGGATAGAAAGAAGAATGAAATTAACATAGGGTTAGTAATTCAAAATATTGGAACAAAACTTAAGTATTTTGAAAAAAACAACAGTATTCCTTTAAATGTTAGATTAGGCGTAGGTTATATAAGAACAATCAAAAAACAGGATAAGTTAACTATTGGAGTAGATGGTATAGTAAACTTATCTGAAAAATGCTATTATTTAAATATCGGGACTGAATATAACTTTCTAAATATAATAGCATTACGAATAGGATATAGAATAGGGTATGACTTAGATGCCTATACCTTTGGTATTGGAATGGAAATTAAAAGATATCAACTTAACTATAGTTTCATTCCAATGGGAGAAGATGCATTTAGTCAACAGGCTTCATTTATTTTGAAGTTCTAAGTTAAACAATGAAAAAATTAACCTTTTTATTAATTTCTTTTATTATGTTAAGAGTGACTGTTCTATCCAATGCACAGAATCTCTCGATAGGAGAGGATGGTAATCAAAACATTGAAATTTATGGAGTTTCTGAAAAGGATAATTTAGGGTGGAAAGCAATAGACTGTGATATTAATGGGGATAACAAGAATGATTTAGTAGTATCTGCCCCACAATTAGATAAAAATGGAGATGGAAATGTTTACATAATCTTTGGTGATAAGTTTCCAAATACTTCCTCCATTTCAGATGTGGCTGATATTACCATCTCAGGAAAAACTAACTCTAATGATTCAATTGGAACATCTCTTGCAAAAGGTGATATTAATGGAGATGGTATTGATGATTTAGTGATAGGAGCATACAAATCAAATGTATCCACATCCACAACAGCACCTACAAAAAATGAAGCTGGTGCTGTTTATGTTATATTCGGAAATAAAGATTTCTACTCTAACTATTCAATTGAGTTAGATACAACGGCACCCAATCATGCTGATATTACTATTATTGGAGCTAACCAAAATGATTGGACAGGATATGCATTAGTATGTGGCAACATAGACCAAGACTTGGAAGATGAAATCATAATAGGAGCTCCTAAATCAAGCTCTAATGGAAAAATCTATATTGTTGAGAAAACAACATACTCCTTTATTGACTTAAGTAAAACCTATTCTTCAATAAAGACAATAACCGGAGAAACTTCTGGAGACTACTTTGGTTATTCTTTAAGTATTGGTGATATAAATGGTGATAAAAAAAATGATATCATAGTAGGAGCGTTAAATGCAGAAAAAGTCAGTTATACGGATACTGGGATAATTTATATATTTTATAATGATACAGGATTTCCCTCAAATGCATCCAATAGCGATAAGGCATTATACAAAAAAGAAGATAATGACTATGTTGGATTTACACTCAACTCAAATTTCATAGATAATGATTCTCGGGCTGATATAATTGCTACATGTAAAGGGAACTCTTCAGCTTATTTGTTTTATGCAAATGATTTAGATAATCTCAATCCCAGCAGCACATTCAAACTCTCAGTAACAAGCTCTTGTGCAACAATAGGTGACTTCAATAATGATAATAAAAACGATATAGTAATTGGCTGTTCTAATATGAGTCCACCTGAAAAACCACCCCTCGCAGGAGCAACATACATATTTTATGGTTCAGATAGTCGCTTTAAATATCAGATAGAACATGCTTATGCAAACTGTAAAATTTATGGAAATAACGAATCTGAAAAAACAGGAACCTCTGTTATATTTGCTGACCTAAACAATGACAAAAGAGACGACTCCCTCATTATCTCGGCTCCTTATGCAAACACATCTATTGGTAGTAACTATTATGCTAAAGCAGGGAAGCTATATGTTATCTTTAGCTCATCAACATTTCTTTCTCCAGAACTAAAGATTAATAATGGCGAAGAAGTCACATATAATGAAAAGGTAACATTAACATTTAGTGTAAATGGTAATCCTAAACAGATGTATATCTCTGGAGATATCACCGATAGTTTTAAAGATACCTGGATAGATTTTTCTTCAACAAAAGAGGTAAACCTTACTTATCCAGAAGGACAAAAGGTGATTAATGTTAAGTTTAAGGATAACTTAGGCATTGAAAGTTCAATAGTAACTGCTACAATCTTTTTAGATGTTGTTAATGAATATCTTAAAGTAGAAAATAATCTTATTAACTCAGAAAATAAAAAAGCAATCTTCACTTATCAAATTGATAAGTCGTGCTATGTGAAATTAAAGATTTATAACATTGCTGGAGAAGCTGTAAAAACATTTGTAGATGAACAACAGCCTGCTTCTTTGTATACAGTAGAATGGGATGGAAGAAATGATAGTGGCAAAGAGGTTGCAAGTGGTATATATTTATTTTCTTTAGAGGCGGGTAGTTTAAATTCTGTAGAGAAGATTGTTGTTATTAGATAAAATTTAGAAAAATTTTAAATATGAAAATAATTAAAATTAAAATCTCAATTTTAATATTATTGACAGCGTTTTTAGAATTAGGGGTTTGTAGTTTTAGTAAAAAAGATAAAGGAACAACATCTGCTCAGTTTTTAAAAATTCCGGTTGGTTCAAGACAAACTGCATTAGGAGAAGCCTCTGTTTCTATAAGAAGTGACCCCTTTTCTGTATATTACAACCCAGCTGGAATAGCCTCTATAAAGAGAATGCAAATTGCTTCTAATTATATTAGATGGTTTCAAAATATAAATTTTGGCTTTTTAAATTACACTCTTCCTCTAAAAGAGTATATCTTAGGAGTTGGTTTAAGGTATTTATCAGAAGGAAATATAAAAATTATCCAAAATGGAAAACAAATGGACTCTATTTTCCCGTATCATTTAGCCTTAAGTATATCATTAGCTAAAGAAATTAGAAATATCAACACAGGAATAACCCTAATGGCCATTACTGAAAAAATAGGTGATTATGAAGCAAATGCCTTTGGATTAAATATGGGAATAATAAAGTATAGTTTAGATGAACGTTTTAGTTATGGAATATCGTTATCTAATTTTGGTTCAAAAGTCCGGTTTATAGAAAAGCCTTTCACCCTTCCTTTTATTATTAGATGCGGATTTTCAGTTTATCCATTATCAGAGTTTGCAGCAGATAAAATTCTTATCAGTTTTGATATTAATTGCCCGATTGACAATAATATAAACTTTCATTCTGGTGTTGAATATAATTATCAAGTTAAAAAAAATATGAATCTACTTTTTAGAGTAGGGTTTAAAACAACGCCACTCTATGATATCAATATATTATCAGGCATTTCAGGTGGATTGGGGTTTAAAGTAAAGGGGCTAACATTTGACTATGCATTTGTTCCATATGGAAATCTGGGACAAACACATCAGGTAAGTTTAACCATACCTATCACACATATAACACAGGAACAAAAACAGTTTATGATTTATTATTCAAATGGAAAAAAATTCTACA
>CAYYAU010000040.1:0-532 GCA_964469765.1 uncultured Clostridia bacterium
GTAGTAAATGTGGTAAGAAGGAATCTGTACCTTCTTATATTCTTTTTTCCTTTTTTCTTTAAAGGATATACCTTATAATCCTTAACCTCAAAGGAAGAAAGAGTATCAATTATGGGAGGAATTTCTGGATGAATTTTTCTATCATATTTTATGACAATTTCATATATAAATTTTTCTCCAATGGTTATCTTATCCTGGGATACCTTGGACTCAATTGTAAGGAGCCCTTTTGTGTCTGCAAAAAGAAAACTTAAATTGTATAAGAGAATAGCAAATATAAATTTATATAATTTTTTCATTGCCTTTTTAGAATATTGATTACTCCTTTTTACTTTCAAAATATCCAATATTTATCCAAACCTGCTGGGCCTCTGCCATTTTATCAAATAACTGTTGATAGGCTCTTTTAACCTTCTGTTCATACAGTTTATTTATTATTTCTTCTTTTACTTCAGAAAATAGTTTTATAGTATTGTTTTTATTCTTGAATTCATTTTTATTTGCCTTGTAATATAACTCCACTTCTTCTACT
>CAYYAU010000040.1:542-8592 GCA_964469765.1 uncultured Clostridia bacterium
ATCTCTTCTTTTATAACCTTTTCAGCCATTAATGTCTTTTTTATCCTAAATGTTGATTCAATAATATCCTTATCTCTATCATAACCACTTCTTCTTGCTTTATCATATAGAAGCTCTGTTAAAATATACTGTTTAAGAAAATCCAACTTTGATTTTTTATCTTTATATTGTTGTTGTAAAGAAGTAGGGAGTTCTTCAATTAAATGTGTTAGATATGTATCAGTTACTTCTTTATCTCCGATTTTTGCTATTACAACTCCTTTCTTAAACTTCTTATTATTAAAGGATGTATATGTTTTCAATGCCTGTTGTGCCTGCAGACTTTTTCCAAGTCTCTCTAAACATTCTACTGACCTCTGGTTAATCTCATCCTTTAGAGAACTGCGCGGATACAAAAGTTTAGATTTTAAAAAGTTTGCCAATGCTTTGCCATAGTTATGAAGATGTTCCATATATATATTCCCCAATATATAAGAAATGTTTGCTTTAACCTTCTTATTTACATTTGGACTTTCTACTATTTTAGCATACTCTTCAGCCGCCTGTTCATAAAGACCTTTATCCAACAATAACTGAGCATACTGCTTCTGAAAAATAATGTTTATATTGCTTGATTGTGGTTTAAATATAAAAAACAAAATTATAGTTAATACAACTCCTCCAATAAAAGAAAAAAACACTCTCATCTTTTTTACCCCTTAAAGAAAATTATTAATTATCTAAGTCTCTGAGCTCTTCTTTGAAAGAAATTAATCAAAGGTTCAACATATGACCTATCAGTTGAAATCTTTATATAATCAAGATTTATTTTTTTAAATAACCTTTCTCTTTCTTCTTTTTCTTTTTTTATTCTATCTTCTATTTTATTTAGAAGTTCTCTATCATAGGTGTTTATAACAATTTGTTCTAAAGTTTCATTATCCTGAAAATTTATAAAACCAATTGAGGGTAACTTTATCTCTTTAGGGTCCTCTAAAACTATACCTATTAGGTCGTGTCTTTTATTTGTTATTTTTAAAGCCTTCTCAAATCCTTTCTGAAGAAAATCTGAAATTAAAAATACAACTGCTTTTTTTCTCCAGATTTCATTTAGATACTCTAAAGCAACCGAAATATCTGTTTTTCTACTCTCAGGGGTAAAATAAAGAATATCTCTTATAATTCTTAAAATATGTTTTCTTCCCTTTTTAGGAAGAACAACCCTTTCAATCTTATCTGTAAAAATTATCAAACCAACCTTATCATTATTTCTAATTGCAGAAAAAGCCAAAATTGAAGCAATCTCTCCAGCAAGTTCAGACTTCAACTTATTAACAGATGCAAACGTTTGAGAACCACTTACATCAACTAATAGGATTACAGTTAATTCTCTTTCTTCTATAAATTTTTTAACAAAAGGCCTGCCAAACCGTGCAGTTACATTCCAATCAATTGTTCTTATATCATCTCCGGGTTGATACTCCCTTACTTCCCAGAACTCCATTCCTCTTCCTTTAAATACACTCTCATATTGACCAGAAAAAAAGTCATCAACAAGCTTGCCTGTTTTAATCTCAATTCTTCTTATATGTTTAAAAATCTCTTTTGGAATCATCTGTCTTTCCATTTTTCAATTATTATTTTTACTATTTAATTTTTCATTTTTAATTTTTTACGGCACCTCTATTGCATCAAATACTGTTTTTATTATATCCTCAGATGTCATCTCTTCTGCTTCTGCTTCGTATGTTACAATAATTCTATGTCTTAAAACATCCATCCCTATAGATTTTATATCTTCAGGGATAACATATCCTCTTCCTCTTAAAAAAGCATATGCTTTTGCTGTTTGGGTAAGGTAAATAGATGCTCTTGGAGATGCACCGTAAGCAATAAGATTCTTAAGTGTAGGAAGGTTATACGCTTGTGGCTCTCTTGTTGCAAACACTATATCTACTATGTAATTTTTGATTTTTTCATCAACATAAATCTGATTCACAATCTTTCTTGCTTTGAGAATCCTTTCAGGAGAAATGACCGGGTTAACCTTCAATTCATTACCAGTGGTCATTCTCTCAAGAATCTGTTTCTCTTCGGTCTTATCTGGGTAGGTAATCTTTAATTTGAGCATAAACCTATCCACTTGTGCCTCTGGCAATGGATATGTTCCTTCCTGCTCTATAGGATTTTGAGTTGCTAAAACCAAAAATGGCTCATCTAAATAGAATGTTTTATCGCCAATTGTCACCTGCCTTTCTTGCATTGCTTCTAATAAAGCACTTTGGACCTTAGCAGGAGCTCTATTAATCTCATCTGCTAAAATTAAATTGGCAAAAATAGGACCTTTTCGTACTGTGAAATCTCCTCCTTTTGGATTATAAATCATTGTTCCGATTAAATCAGCTGGAAGGAGATCAGGTGTAAACTGTATTCTCTGGAATTTCGTCTGAATAGCAGATGAAATTGTCTTCACTGCTAATGTCTTAGCAAGACCCGGCACACCTTCAATAAGAATATGGCCATTTGCTAAAAGCCCGATTAAAAGTCTTTCAATCATATACTGTTGTCCAACAATAACTTTATTTATCTCCATTAAAAGTTCTTCAATAAAAACGCTTTCCTCTTTAACCTTTTCATTAATAACACGGATATCCATTTTTCCCTCCTAGTTTAAGTTTATATTAACTACTCTATGTTACTTTTAAATGTGTATATTTTAAAAAGCTCTATCATCAAAGATATTTCAACTTGAACCAATCAATAAAAATAAGTAGTGAATTCAATATGGAATTAATTTCAGCAATTATTTGGGTATATAACTTATCTTATTAGAGGAGAGATTTTTGCATTTAAGAATTTCTTTACATTATAAAAACCTTGTTTTAGTTCTTTACATATCTGTTGAGTTTTTAAAAGAAAATTAATTATTACCTCTTTAACCTTTTTATATTTTGTTTCTTCAATTATCTTTTGCTTTATTGGTTTTAACTTTTTTGAAACAAAGAAGCTTTTTTTATTACTGTTGGTATTTTCTTCGGAATATATTATTTTTTTTACAATATTTATTACTTTATTATGAAGGTGCCCTTCAACAACACTTACAGAAGAATAAGCTTTTGATAGAAATACCAAAATAACCACTATGGTAATTATTTTTATTATAAATCGCACCATAAATTAATAAATTCTTATCTCCAATGCCCAGGCACCCAGATATATCTTCTTGCTCTTCTTCTCCATTTCCAATGTCCAGGAACCCACACCGCTTTTGGATGAGGTTTTGTCGGCATTATCTCTACCTTACGCGCTGGTGGCGCAGGTTTTACCACATACACGCATCCTGTAAAAAAAACACTTATAATTAAAAAAATAGTCATCATTTTTCTCATTTTAACCTCCATTGCCAACAAATCGGCAAACTACTTCGGTAATTTTTCTGTTTTTTAAATTTAACTTTTTAAGCTCATAATAACCACAATAAACACTAACAAAAATGTAATAAACAGAAGTACTGCTATTGCTTTTAATAATGGAACTTTCCTTAAAAAGATACCGCCTCTTCTATAGCTTTTCAAAAACTTTCTTAAAACTTCTGCCAATTGAGAAACAGAGTTAAATCTTTTTTGAGGAACTTTAGCAAGCAGTTTTAAAACTATCTGTTCTAATTTTTTAGGAACCCCTATATTAAAAGAAGTAAGTGCAGGAGGAACTAAATACTTATGTTTCTCTATTACTTCTCTAGAATTAGCTCCTGTAAAAGGAACTCTACCTGTAAGCATTTCATAAAGAAGCACGCCTAAACTATATAAGTCACTTCTATAATCCAAAACTCCAGATTCCCTTTCCGGTGCAAAATACTCCGGGGTTCCACCAATTGAAAGAAAATCCTTCCATGAAGTGGGTGTATCTCCTTTTTTATAAGCTAAACCTAAATCTAAAATTTTCAATTCTTTATTTTTTGTTATTATAATATTGTTTGATTTTAAATCTTGATGAATTATACCGTTATTGTGAAGATACTTAAGGACATTACACAGTTCTATTGTAATCTCTACACTCTTTTCAACACTTAAATGACCATATTGTTGAATGTACTCTTTTATACTTTTCCCTTCAACAAACTCCATAACCTGATAAGGGCAACTTCTTTTTGGCGGAGGAGGATATATCTTTGTCAAATTAGGATGTTCTAAAGAGAAATCTCTTATTTTATCTTCCTTCCCAGGATAAGGAATCTTTATAGCTACAATTCTATTATTACTCAAATCCATAGCCTTATAAACATCACTCATCCCACCTTTGTAAGGAAAAGAAAGAACTTTATATGTATTGTCAAGGATATCCCCTGGATTTAATTTAACCATTCATACCCCTAAATCTAAACGATAGGCAAGAAAAAATGGCAGCTTAACTTTTACAATTTCTTCTTGAACTTTTTTAATATTATAAGAAAGCCTTTTTATTTTAAACTCTTTCTCTATTGAATCATAAATTCCACAACACGCACGGGGGTTACTATCCCTTGGTTGACCCACACTTCCACAGTTTATTATATATTTATTTTTATTTAAGTCAAGTTTTAAAAACCTCTCTTCCGAAAATAACCTATACTTCAATTCTTCCTTTTGTAAATAAAAACAAAATGGTACATGTGTGTGTCCAATAAAATAAAGATTTTTTTTCATATAGGGAATATTCTCTTTAAATTTACTAAGCTCATCTAAATACTCATTTAAAGGATTCTTTGGACTCCCATGCACAAAAAAAAATCCATCTTCTTCTCCATATGGTTCTAATGAAAGAAGAAAGTCCATATTTTCCTTTTTTAAAACCTTCCTTGTCCATAAAACCGCTTCTTTTGCAATTGGATTAAACTCTGAAAGATCCTCTATCCCAATTACTGCCGCATCATGGTTTCCCAATATAATCTTTATATTTGAAAGCTTTCTAATCTCTTCTATACATTCATTTGGTTTTGCAGCATAACCGACCAAATCGCCTAAACATATGTAGTAATCAGCCCTTTCTTTTATTAAATATTCTAACACTACTTTTAAGGCTTCGTAATTACTGTGAACATCTGAAAAAATTCCGTATCGCATTGAGTTCACCTTCTATACACAGTTTCCAATATAACCCTAATGACAAACTCCGGTAAACGAATGACTCTTTTTATTCTCCATGGCTGTTGCAAAAATCTAAAAAACCACTCCAATCCTAAATTCCGCATCCATAAAGGTGCTCGTTTTAATCTTCCCGATATAACATCAAAACTCCCACCAACTCCCATACACAGTTTTGTTTTAAACATATTCAGGTGTTCATAAATCCATCTTTCTTGCTGAGTAGCATTCATTCCAACAAAAAGGATATCGGTTTTTTTATTATTAATATCGCTTATAATATGCTTTTCTTCTTTTAGAGTAAAGTATCCATTATGATACCCTACAATAATAATATTTTTTAATTTCTTCTTTATATTCTTAACTGCTTCCTCAATAACAGACTGTTTAGAACCCAACAAATATACTTTGTATCCTTTTTCTTCTGCTATATTTAATATTCTCCACAATAAATCTATACCAGGGGTTCTTTCAATATCTTTAATTTTCTTTAAAAACTGAATAGCCCAAACCACTCCAACACTTTCCGGTATTACTAAATCCGCTTTACTAAAACACTCCTTTAGATTCTTATCTTGACTTACTTGATTTAACATTAATGAATTAGCAGTAATTATAAAATGATGTTTATCCTTTTGAAGAAAAGAATTAATTTTTTCAATAATCTGAGAGGAATTAAGGATGTAAACAGGAACGCCTAATATAGGGATGGTATGTTTTTCCATTTACACAACTGCAACATTCTTTCTAAATTTGACAGAGATGACCTTTGATATACCAGACTCTTCCATTACTATTCCATAAAGCACATCTGCTTTTTCCATAGTCTTTTTATTGTGAGTAACAAGCAGAAATTGAGTAGTTTGACTAAACTCTTCAATCAAATGAATAAATCGAGAAAGGTTAATGTCATCCAAGGGAGAGTCTATCTCGTCTAATATACAAAATGGTGAGGACTTAACTTTAAACAAAGCAAACAAAAGAGCAATTGTAGAAAGTGTTTTTTCTCCTCTAGAAAGCAATGATAAACGTTGTAGTTTCTTACCAGAAGGTTGTGCAAGAATATCCACGCCAGTTTCTAAAAGATTTCCTTCATTAGTTAAGATTAAATCGGCCTTGCCTCCTTCAAACAAATTGGCAAATAATTCCTTAAAATTCTCTCTCACTTTTTCAAATATATCTTTAAATTGCACTTTACATTTAGTATTAATCTGAGAAATAAGTTTATTAAGGTCATCTTCAGCATTAATCAAGTCTTCTCTTTGTTTATTTAAAAACTCGTATTGCTGCGAAATTTTCTCATATTCTTCAGGTGCTGCAAGATTCACAGCTCCCATAGATTCTATCTGCCTTTTTAACCTCTCTTTTTCAGAAGAATCAATATCCTCTTCAAAATACTCGTTAATAGATTGCTCAATACTTAAACCAAAATTCTCATGAAGTCGCTTTGTAATCTCACTCAATTGAAATTGAAAATTCTTTAAATCAACTCTTTTCTGTTCGAGTATTTTTTCCTGTATAGAAAGCTCTTTCCTTTTTTCTTTTACCAACTTATCCAACTCTTGGATTTGAGTTGATATTACTTCTTTTTCTTCGCTATTTCTCTTCAGTAGCTCCTTATAATGCTTCTGTTTATCATAAGAATGTGTTATCCTCTCTTCATCTTCTTTCTCTTGAGTGGAAATTTCTTTTAATTTATCTTCAAAAGAAATAATCTCCTCTTGTAATGACAATACTTCTTTTTGAGTTTTATTAAATTCCTCATTTAAACGATTTTTCTCGTTTTTAATCCATTTTTCCTTTTCTTCTGTTTTAACAACCAACGACTCCAAAACATTCAATCTATCCTGCTTCTGTTTTCTTCTTGAAGAAAATTCATAAATCTCTCTTTCTAGATTTTCAATCTCTTTATGCAACTGAGAATGTTGGATTTCTTTACTCTGTAAACTATCTATCAAGGAAGCTAACTCATTATTCTTAACACTTACATTTTCTTTCTGTAAAACCTTTTCTTTTTCTTCTTTTATATGGTGTAATTTCTTAACTAAACTACCCATATTGTTATTTAATTGCTCTAAAAGTGCTTGATTCTCTAACATCTCCATTTTTAATTTAATATAGTCTTCTTTTAAACTTATAATTTGCAATTCTCTTTCTTTAATTATATTTTCCAAATTAGTTTTTTCCTTTAGTTTTTCATCTAATACTTTCTTAATCTCTTTAATATTGGCTTTGATGAACTCTAACTTACTGAATAAATTAATCTCACCACTTTCACTTCCACCTTTTATCATCCCAGAAGAATAAATGATATCTCCTTCTTCTGTAATTAACCCAATATCTCTGTTGTGGTTCTTTTTAGTTTCAACTATTGATTTACCATTACTCAAAAATAAATCTCCAAAAAGCAGGTTAACCGCTGGTTCCAATTCAGATGGATAATCTAACTTCTCTTTAAGAGGTAATCCTTCAAAGAAAGGAAAATCTGTCACATTAATATCGGATAAGGGAAGAAAAGTAAGATACCCCTTTTTTTCTTGTTTCAAATAAGAAATTGCCTCTTTAGCTGAACTCTGTGTATTGCAAACTACATAATGAAGCCCTTCTCCTACTGCTTTCTGAATTGCTGGAAAATATTCCTGTGGGAACTTAATTAAATCAATAATTCTTCCATAAATTCCATTTATATTTTTATCTAAAAGTTCTTTAACTATTCTTTCCTCTTTAAATTGTGTTTTCTCTAAAGACTCTAAATACGAACTATTTTTATTAAACTCCAAGAAAAGAGCCTCAATCTCTTTTTGTAAATTCTCAAAGATCTCTATTTGTTCTTTCTTATTCTTTTCTATCTTTATTATATCTTCTTTTCTTTCTGCTAAAATCTGTTTTTTTCCTTCAATAGATTTAATTTTATTATTAATCTCTTTTTTTAATCTTTCAATCTCCTT
>CAYYAU010000041.1:0-8543 GCA_964469765.1 uncultured Clostridia bacterium
GAACAGGCACGGCTAGTAACACCATTACCGGTACCCTTGATGCCGGCGGTGGATGGTATTACAACCAAAGTCAAGGAAGAATCTGTGTTAATCTTAGTGGTGTAACCGATACTGCTGGTGTTCTAATTAGTACATGGTAATCCTTTGCATTGAGAAAGGTTGAGGGTTTGATGAGAAAATGGCTTTATATATAAATTTTATCATCCCTCAACCTTCTTTTTTATACAGAGTAGAAGCTGAACACCGCTGATAATAAGCCGAAAGTCGCTGAAAAGAATATAGGCGTCTATCCGCTTTTACAGATTCAATATATGATAACAATTCTTTTTTTTATATTAGGCATACTTTTTGGTAGTTTTATAAATGTTTGTATTTACAGAATCCCTAAAGGAATCTCTGTTATATTTCCTTTGTCTTACTGCCCATGCTGCAAGAAAACAATTTTATGGTATGACAATATTCCTCTTTTAAGTTATACCTTTCTTAAAGGAAGGTGTAGGTTCTGTAAAGCTCCTATCTCTGTTCAGTATCCTATAGTAGAGGCTCTGACAGGCGGTTTATTTGTTTTATTTTATTTAAAGTTTGGAATAAACGTAACCTACTTTGCTTTTCTTATCTTTGTTGTGTTTAGTATGATTATCTCTTTTATTGACATAAATACTCAAACTATACCAGATGCATTATCAGTACCATTAATTATTATCGGGATAATTCTATCTTCATTCAACGCCTTTCTTAATAAACCCCATATTATCTTTTCTCTAATTGGAGCAATAACTGGATTTTTTCTTCTTTACATAATTGCATTATTAGGAAAAGTTATGTTTAAAAAAGAAGCAATGGGAGGTGGTGATATAAAAATTATTTCAGCAATTGGAGCGTTTACTGGTCCTTACGCTGTATTATTTACAGTGTTTATTGCCTCTTTTTTAGGAGCGGTTTTTGGCTTATTCTTAATAATAACAAAAAAGAAAGAAAGAACAGAACCAATTGCGTTTGGTCCATTTTTATTTTTAGGAAGTTTTATGTATATTCTTTTTGACTATTTCTTTAAGAATTTGTTATAATTTAGTAACCTGATAAAATTTGCCAATTAAGTAATGGATAGATATGAGAGATATAATTATAATAAAAATTGGTGGAAAGATTTTAGAACAAAAAACAAAACTGAAACCCCTTTTTAAGGAGATTGTTTTATTGAAACGGTTTTATTTTATTGTTGTCCACGGTGGTGGAGAAAGAATCAGCTCTCTAATGGATGCATTAAAGGTTCCTGTAAGATTTGTTCATGGGCAAAGGTATACAGACCAACAAACCTTAAATATAGTTCAGCAAGTTCTTTTAGGAGAAGTAAATCCGTTCTTGGTTGATTTGTTTAACTCCATTAGAAAGAAAGCAATTGGTGTATCAGGAAAAGATGCTGGGTTTGTTGAGGTTAAAAAATTAAAGCCAGATTTAGGATATGTTGGAGCCATAAAAAGTATCAATAAGGTTTTTTTATTTGGTCTATTAAGAGAGGGTTATGTCCCTATTATTGCTCCTATAGGAAATAACTTAAAAGGAATTACATATAACATAAATGCTGACCTATTTGCATCCGCAATTGCATCCTTACTAAAAGCTGAAAAACTTTTTTTATTTACGGATGTTGGTGGAGTAAAAAAGGATAAGAAGGTGATTGCTCAACTGAATAGAAAAGATGCCTACTCTTTAATGAACAAGCATGTGATTTCTTCTGGGATGATACCAAAGGTAAGAGCTTCTTTGAAGGCTTTGGATAATGGTGTAAAGGATGTGTATATTCTTAAGCCATCTAAAGGTGTGTTAAAGAAAATTTTAGTTAATAAAGAAGTATACGGCACAAGAGTTTTAAATAGTTAGAATAATATGAAAAAAATTATTGAATTAGAAAAGAGGTATCTTCTTCCTGTATATAGAAGATTTCCTTTAATAATAGAGAAAACAAAGGGAAAGTATGTTTGGGATATACATAAAAAAAGGTATTTAGACTTTTTTAGTGGGATAAGTGTATTAAATTTAGGACATAGTTACCCTGCAGTTGTTCATGCAATAAAAAAGCAGGTTGATAAATATCTTCATATTTCAAATTATTATTATAGTCAGGTTCAAGTGGAACTCGCGAGTCTACTTGTAAAAAAGAGTTTCCCATCTGTTGTATTTTTTTCAAATTCAGGTGCAGAAGCAAACGAGTGTGCAATTAAGATAGCTAGAAAGTATAATCCTAATAAGTATGAGATTATAACATTTACCAACTGTTTTCATGGAAGGACATTGGCTACATTATCAGCGACCAATCAAAAAAGAATAAAAGATGGTTTTTCTCCTTTCCTTAAGGGATTTAAGATAGCAAGATTCAATGATATTCTTTCTGTAAAAAGGCTAATCTCTTCTAAAACATCAGCAGTTATGGTAGAACCTATTCAAGGTGAAGGTGGTGTAAATGTAGCAGATAAAAGGTTCTTTAAGGGCTTATATAAATTATGTAAAGAAAAGAGTATCCTTTTTATATTAGATGAGATTCAGACAGGTCTTGGAAGAACAGGAAGGCTCTTTGCATATGAACATTATGGAGTAACACCAGATATTTTGACTTTAGCAAAGAGTTTAGGTGGCGGACTTCCTTTAGGTGCAACACTTATAGCTAACCACTTGAGACATACTTTTAAGTATTCAGAGCATGGCTCTACATTTGGTGGAAATCCTTTAAGTTGTACTGCTGGGATTGCTGTTTTGAAATCTTTGAATAAAAATGTACTTAGAAAGGTTAATATGATTGGAGAATACTTTATGGAAAAACTGAATAAACTTAAAGATAGATTTCCTTGGGTTATCAAGGATGTAAAAGGAAAAGGCTTAATGATTGGTGTTGAGTTAAATATGAGGGTAGAGCCTGTGGTGAACAAACTTTTTGAAAAAGGTATCCTCATTAATGGTATGCGGGAAAATGTTATTAGATTTTTACCACCGTTTGTTATAAATAAAAAGGATATTGATTTTGTAGTAGATGTATTAGAAGAGGTTTTTTCTAATGAGGAAGAAAGTTAAAGAAAAGATATCATCTTTTAGTAAGAAAAATACATTTGATTTAGAATTCTGGAGGCATGCGACTCCAAATACAAAGTTTTGTTGTCTTTGGCTTATGGTAAAGGATATTTATAAATTAAAAGGAAAAGATGGAGTTAAACTTAGATTACAAAGAAATATTGAACATATTAAAAAAATATAAGGTTAAGTATCTAATTGTCGGAGCTTATGCAGTCAGTTTCTATACTGAACCGAGATTTACAAAGGACTTAGATATATGGATTGAACCATCTATTAAAAATGCACAGAGGTTATTTTCTTCTTTAAAGGAGTTTGGAGCACCTCTAAAGAATATTACCGTTAGTGATTTTACAAAGAGGGATATAATTTATCAAATAGGAGTTGTTCCAATAAGAATTGATATTATCACCCGTTTACCTGGAGTAAAGTTTGATAAGGCATGGAAGAGTAAAAAATCTACCAAGTACGGAGATACTTTGATAAACATTATTGGCGTAGAAGAGCTTATAAAATCAAAAAAGAGAATAGGAAGACTTCAGGACAAATTAGATATAAAGAAATTCATCCAATATAAAAAATAAAACCTAACATTTAACCTAAACAAACTTTGAACTGAAAATTAAAGTCAAGAGGGCATATATTCATTGGAGGATATATGGAAAAGATTGTTCTTGCATATTCTGGAGGTGTTGATACTTCTGTAATTATTCCATGGCTTAAGGAGAATTATAATGCAAATGTGATTGCTTTTATTGCGGATATAGGTCAAAGGGAAGATTGGCAAAAGCTTGTTAAGAAGGCTAAAGATTCTGGAGCATCAAAGGTTTATATAGAGGATTTAAAAAAGGAGTTTTTAGAAAAATATGCTTTCTTCGCATTAAAAGCTCAAGCAAAATACGAAGGTAAGTATCTTTTATCAACCGCCTTATCAAGGCCTCTAATCGCATCTTATTTAGTTAAGATTGCAAAAAAGGAAAATACATATGCAGTTTGTCATGGGTGTAGCGGAAAGGGAAATGACCAAGTAAGATTTGAACTCGCTATAAAATCAAATGCACCTAATCTAAAGATTATAGCTCCTTTAAGAGAATGGTCATTTAAATCAAGAAAGCAAGAACTTGAATATGCAAAGAAAAAGAAGATTCCTATAAAGGCAACAAAGAAAAGCCCTTACAGTATTGATGAAAACATATGGGGAGTAAGTATTGAATGTGGAAAATTAGAGGACGAAAAGGTTGAACCTCCGATGGATTCATACATATCCATTCTTCCTTTAGAGAAAGCAGCAAACAGACCAACGTATGTTGAAATTGAGTTTTATAAAGGAACCCCTGTGGGAGTTAATGGAAAGAGGATGGATTCTACTTCCTTAGTGAAATATCTTAATAATATAGGAGCTAAACACAGTATCGGAAGAATTGATATGATTGAGAATAGACTCATAGGCATTAAATCAAGAGAGATTTATGAGGCTCCAGCAGCCACAATTCTTTACTTAGCACATCAGCATCTTGAGGAACTTGTTTTAGACAAGGAGCTTTTAAATTTTAAAAGAATCGTTAGCTTAAAATATGCTCAGCTTATTTATGAAGGGTTTTGGCAGTCTTCCTTAAAGAAGGCATTGGATAAGTTTATTGAACAGACACAAAAGAATGTTACAGGTAAAATTAAATTGAAACTTTATAAAGGTAATGTTTCCATTACAAAAAGACAATCAATATATTCCTTATACTCTAAGGATTTAGCCACATATTCAGAAAAGGATGTATTTCCTCATAACCTTGCTGAAGGATTTATTTATGTCTGGGGCCTACCTTTAGAGACTGAATCAAAATTAAGAAAGAAGATAAAAGAGTAATGAAGAAAACTCTTATATTTTTAAATTTGGTTTGTTTTTTATTTAATTTTTTCTTATGGATTATTTTCTATAAAACAGGTTTTGTAGAGATTATTTTTGAATACACATCTTTATTTATTCAACTGTTAGTTATAATGTTTCTTTTTAGTAATAACAGGTTTTTAACTTGCGTGCTTTTACCTTTTATTTTTTATTATGGAGTTGGAGGATTAATAACATTAGACTTTAGTAGCGAAGGTATTCCTTTACAGATTACTAATATAATACTCAGTTTAACTTTGGTTTATATCGTTCTTTCTCATATTATTCGAATAAGAATAATAAGATTGATTATAGGAGTTACTACAGGCCTTTTTCTATTTTTTATATTTAGATACTTTCAAATAAATCATTTTTAGAAGAGATGTTGCAAACTTGAGATTTTAAGATAGAAAGAAAAGGAGGGATGGCCGAGAGGTTGATGGCACTGCTCTCGAAAAGCAGAATCCCGAGAATATCGGGATCGTGAGTTCAAATCTCACTCCCTCCGTACTGGATTTATTGACAAAATGAATGAAAGGTGGTATATTAAATTATAAGATGAAGGAAAAGTATTCATTAGGGAAAAAAGTCTTAGTTATTGATGATGAGAAGTTTATTTTAAGGTTGATTGAAGAGTTTATTAAAAAAGAAGGATTTATCTTTATTCCTGCTTATAGTGCTGAGGAAGGATTAAAGAAGGCAAAGGAAGAAATGCCTGATATTATTCTGCTTGATATTATGCTTCCTGGTATTAATGGATTTGAGTTTTGTAGAATCTTAAAGAAGGATAGGAGTTTGAAGGGTATCCCTATTATTATGCTGACAGGAAAGGCTATAGAGACTCAGCACAAGGTACAAGGGCTTACTGATGGAGCTGATGATTATATAATAAAACCATTTGAAGGTAGAGAGCTTATTGCAAGAATAAAGGCGGTTTTAAGAAGACACCAGGTACAACAACAAGATGTGATTAAAAAGGGAAGAATAGTCATAGATATAAACAATTTTACCGTTAGTATTGATAAAAAACAGGTAAAATTAAGACCTAAAGAGTTTGACCTTTTATATCTATTTATGACAAAGTCAGGAAGGGTACTTCCTCGTTCTTATATATTTGAGAGTGTATGGGGAGATGAGTATATTGAAGGGACAAGAACAGTGGATGTGCATATAAGAAGATTAAGGAAGAAGTTAGGACCAAAGACGGCAAAATACATCAGAACTGTGGAAGGTAAAGGATACATATTTGAAACCCCTTGACTGATTTTATATGTATTTTGTGGCACCATTCCTTTAATCTTTTAAAGAGACAAAATGTTTTCTAATAAAGAACTTAACCTTTCAATTCTAATTTCTGTTGTGTTTCATATTGGGATGTTTTTTTTAATATATCATCTTAGGTTTTCACCACCCAACTTCAAGCTTATTGAGGTTTCATTGGTAAACTTTGTTCCAGAAAAAGGAGTTTTTGTTCCTTCTGAAATGGTTTATTCACATAAAGTTGAAGTAAGTAAAGAACCTTCTCTATTAACTGTTGAAGGAAGTGTTCCTTTTGAGTTAAAAAAGGAGGCTGTCTCTCCTGCTATACAGGATGTTATGCCATCAGTAAGGCTTTTTCCTGTTTTGAATGAAAAAGAAGAAAAGATTTCCTTTTCTCCAGCCTTAGAAGAAAGAAAAGTAACAAAAATATCCAAGAAAGAAAAGGCGTTGTATATTATCCAAGGTCCAATTTCATTTAGAGGCAGGGTAAAGGAGTATTATCCAAAGGAAGAGTATAACGAACTTTTAGAAAAAGAAAAGAAAAGTATTAGTGGTGAAGTAAAGATGAGCTTTACAGTCTCTCCTGAAGGTATTGTTTCTAATGTGGATGTGATTAAGACATCAGGTTATCCCAGCCTTGACAGTATTGCAAAGGATGCGTTAATGCTTTGGATATTTGAGCCTCTTTCAAAAAGCCAACCTCAAATCCCTCAAGAGGGTACAATTACATTCTGGTTCAAACTCAAATAATTTCTATGCCATTTGCTTTTCTACTCCAGAGTATAGTGAGTAGTGAGTTCTGTGTAGTGCGAGCGGATGTCTTTGGTAGTATTTGGCATTTGGATTTTTTATGTATCTGGGTAGGGCGGGATTTGAACCCGCACGGCACATTAGCCATAGGCTCCTGAAGCCTACGTGTATACCAGTTCCACCACCTACCCTGTAAAAGAATTTTGAAATTCTATATAAGATTATATTTTATTCTTCTCTATTTTTCAAGAAATATATTGACTTTTAAACCCAATTTTTATTATATTGTATAACAAATGACGAAGAAAAACATTTCCTTTATTATTCTTTTTATATTATTTATTACTACACTTTTATATGGAAAAACTATTAATATTGATGGAAATTTTTCTGATTGGGGCTCTTTTGATATTCTTTTAGATAGTAATTCTGCAACCGTATCAAATGGTGTGTTTATATGGAAAGATAAAGCAAATGATGAAAGAAGAAACACCACTTTTACTGATAATCCTTCTTGGGATATAACAGAGTTTAGAGTAACAGCAAACTCAACTAAAATGTTTTTCTTTATAAAGTTTAGAAAACTCTTTATCCCACCTGCTACTGCTCCTTTTATTCCTCCATTTATTCAGATAGCAATAGATAATGAATCTGGTACAGGTGCAAACGTTTTATCAGATACAAGTGTTGAACAGAATGAACAACCAACCATTAGTAGTGATGCACTGTGGGATTATAGAGTAGATATTGTTCAATACTCATCTTCTACAGTAAATATAAGTACAGGGCCTGTTGCATTTATTCGGGCCTTTGATACTAAACGAAAGTATTCCGATGCACTATACGCTTTGAATATCAGATCTGGTTGTATGGAAGTATCTGTTCCATTTGGGACTTATTCTAGCGGAATAGGAGAAGCCTCTTATTATTTAGAGAAGAAGGTTAACTTTACAGTTGCTGAGTTTTTAAATGCAGATGCATTTAGAGTTTTTTATACTACGAGTAGTGAGAATAAAAGACACCAGACTCAGCAGTTTGAATCTGGAAAGTGTAATATTGTTGATTGCATTTCAATAACAGATTCACCAGATGTAAAAACAGAAAGTGACGGAAAACAACATTCCGGTTCAGCAGGCACATGGGAAGAGGTAGAAGATAATATAGTTGATTTTTATTTTCAAGTAGAGTTTACAACTAACGGCGATGTAAAGGAAAACACTGCCCCAAAATTAATAAATAACTCTTTACTTGTAAACGGAGTATTAGATAATCCAGATGTTACCTTAACAGATAGCCCTATAAGGTTTAGTTGGGGTTATTCTGATAGTGATAACGATAATCAAGTTGGTTTTGAAATAGAGGTTAATGATGAAGATAGTTTTGAAACTGGTTATGTGTGGAACCCATCAGTTCTAATTTCAAATGAAAGTGAAGTATTATATAATGGTTCTTCTTTACAAGAAGGAAAAACATATTACTGGCGAGTAAGGGTTATGGATTCAAAAGGAAAATTTAGTGATTGGTCAGATACAAGACAGTTTAGAACTATAAAGTCAGCCTATTCTTTAAGTACAGAAAAATGCGATTT
>CAYYAU010000042.1:0-8486 GCA_964469765.1 uncultured Clostridia bacterium
GTCCCAACTCTTATTCTACAAGGAACTGCTGGCAGTTGCTTCTTGTTAATACTCAGATTATATGGGAAGGAATAAATGCTATGACCAATTTTCTTCCATTTATCTTTAACTTTTGATTCTAACCACACTTCCTCTATATATTTTCCATTTATCTCTGTAAAAATAATGATTCTTCCTTTTAAGATATTACTTTGTTCAACCTTTTTTATTTCTATATTTAAACTATTATCGTTGGTGGGAATTAGTTTTATTGCAATTGCTGGCTCAAAAACTTTTATGCTTCTATCTAAAGAGAGAACAGACCCTTTTTGTTTACCTGAAAGCCATGAGTTCTCTCTTGTTGAACTACCCCATCCTCCTGCTAAGATTGGAGATGTTAATGCTGACTCTAAAACAGAACTATCTGTCCAGAGATAGACATAATTTTCTTTTTCTTTATTTATTTTCTTAAGGGGAACCTCAACCCAAAACCATTGTGATTGACCAACCCCTTCCAAAGCTTCATTACTACTTCCCTCCAATGGAATTTCAAATATATCTGTCAATAAATATGAATCACCTTTCCTACAATGACCAGAAGAGTTTATTCCAATAAATAATTTAATAGGTTTATTGTTTTTAATCTCTTTAAGAGTTTTCTTTACTGTTTTAATCTTAGTTTTATCCTTTTTCTCTTTGCTTTCTTCATTTTTCAGTTTGCTTTCAAAATAAGAAATAATTTGTTTCTTAGTTTTTGCCCTACCAAGTTTTGCTCCAATGTATGCTTTTACAAAATTATCACGGTTAGGAACAGCTGAAAGTTTTGAAACCCATCCATGATTAAATCCTACATACCAATTGCCATTCCAACCATTGTTCGCAAACAGTGTAAAATCCTGGATGTTTTCTAATTCAGCAATGTATTTAGGAAACATTGTTTTATCCTGAGGAAATCCAGATAAACATAATGAAAACAAAAATAAAAAAACTAAACAAATTCTACGCATTTTTATCAACTCCTTCTCACAATTTAAATCAAGTTAATTAAAGAACAAAGATATTTTTTAACACTCTATATTTAAAATATTTGTTTAATTCTAATAGCAGGGATAACAACACCCCTTTTCTTTTTATACATTGAAAGAATCTTTTCTTGAGAAAATCCTTCAGGTAGAACCACATCTATTATATTAGGTTCAATGTTTCTTTTTTCACCTCCTCCAAAGTGAATATCATCAGGCTGTTTTTTTATTTCTAATATCTTCTTATCTAAAGATGAAATAGGAGTAACCAGAGGGATATATCCCCACCTTGAGGGATTTCCTTTTATTTTATTTAAAGATAAATGAAATATAACACAATTTCCTCTAATTTCTGTGTGTAGATTACATACTTTTTGAAGTTTACCTGAACTATCTAATTTAAATAGCGCCTGCTTCCATCCATTTACCAAGATAACATATTCCCAGGCATCTTCAGATAATGTAAAAGCATTTCTTCCAGAAAGCAAAGAGAGATTACCAACATTTATCCTATTATTGAGATCTATATACACTTCTAATTGAAGTGGTCCAATCCCTAAAGGTGAAGGAAAATTATTAGAAAGATTAGAAAATCCAAAAATAAAGATTAATGATTGAGCCTGTCTTTTTACCCTAAAAAAGTTAATATCAAAACTTCCTTTAGATATAAGTTCATTTGTGGGATACCTATAAGAACCATATCCATAATCATCTGCTACAGGATCTACTATATAGAGTAATGTTTGTTCATCAAGGTTTGAATTTAATACTAATGAAAGCTCTTTTTGCAAAGGAAATATCTCTTGTAAAGACTCATAAAAAAATATACCTTTTACTTTGATTACCTCTGTTTTCTTTAAAGGTATATATGAAAGGGGAATACTTAATTCTGTAGTTTCAGTACTTGAATAAATTGAAAAAATATTTCTCAATCTATGCCATTTACTTTTGCCTAAAGACTCATCAAAGAAAGATGTAATATTTCCTTTATCATCGGTTTTAATACTTATTCTATAGGAAAGAGGTATCCCTAATTGAATCTGGTTTTCTAAGGTAAGGTTATTAACTCTTTTCTCAGGTGAAAAGAGATAAATATTTAAACTCATATTGTTTAATGCTTTTAAGTTTACCTTTGAATCAATCCTTAGAAAAAGATTTTTCTCATTAACACCTACATATAAAGAGTTAATAAAACTTTGCGTATCTTCACTTATCCAAAACTTAGAATTTTCCCATTCTTTTTCTTCTATGTTTCCATCTATTATAGGTGAAATAAACACTAAATTATTCTCAGTTAACTCAGATTCAGCAATTGGAATAAATATGTTATTTGGTATTTCTTTACCTATAACTGAATAAACCTTTGCTAAAAGGTCTCTAAACTCTGCATCTATATTTTGTTTAGAGATATCTGTGGAATCAAAAATAGAAAACCATTTGCTTTGTTCTGCCTTGTATATATAATTAAATGCTAAACCCAAATCACTAATATTTGCTTTGCCGCTATTTTTATAATCTTCAATAAACTTCCTTGTTCTATACAGATACTCCCAAGCCTTATTTTTTTCTTCTGAACCAATCCATCTCCTATAACTGCCATAAGAAAAGGTTGGGTAAAAATGAAGTAACTGCTTAGTTTCTGGATTTTTTGAAAGGTATGCTGTAGGTAAAACTAATCTTAAATGCTTATCCATTAAAATCCTGTTAGTCAGTTCAGATACAATTTGCATATCTTCATAACTATTGATGGTAAAATAAACAGTCAATAAAGATGATTTCTTTTTTATACCGTCAATTCTATTCAATAATTTTTCTATTTTTAACTCTTTATCAAAGGATTTATTACTAAAGATTTCTTCACATTTTTTATCTCTTATCAAAAATGTGAAATTATTTCTTTCTGTTTTATATCTTATAGGTTGATATATATTATCAATCTGAGCAAAGGCATCTTCACTTATAATAACCCAATAATCAACAACAGAAGGAAATATCCCTAAAACTTCTTCTGAAATAGCATCTGCTGGAAAACAAAAGCCTTTTGGGAAGATATTGAAATAATCTTTATATATAGAAACTGTTTTATATATATTCGCCTTAACATCGGATGGAAAAGAAAATCTTACCGTTGGCAGAATAGCATTAGAGTTTATTTTTTTTACTACATTTGTGTCATAAATTAAAGGTAAAATATTATTATAATAAGGAGTAACACCTACTTCAATTATTTTATTATCTTGTAAATCCTTAAGAAAGTTCTCTTGTTCTTCTTTAAGTTTTTTCAAATGCACAGAAGGAAAAAGAACAGTATAATTATCTTTATCAAGCCCCTTTAGAACAGAAAAATCAAAATCTTCTAAATATTCAAAATCTAAAACAAAAATAAGATTAAGAGGTTTCTCTTCCATATCTTCTTTAGGAAAAGAGATATATTTCTTCTCTAACCTTTCTAAACTAATACAGCCACATAAGAATATTATTAAAAAAAAGAAAAAAAGTTTTTTCATCTTTATTTCTTTATTAAAGAGTGTAAATAGATAATCTTACTACTCTGTTCAAGAAGAGAAGTAAAATAGTTTGCCTCTTTAACCGTTCTTCCTTTCGCAAAGCTTCCATGTGTCTTCACTACAACAATAAGATTATTCTTTAAAGCCCTACTTACCTTCTGTGCTAACTCAGTACTTCCTATAGGGTTATCAACAGAAACTACTGGAATCTCTTTAAAATAGTATTGTGCCTCAGCATCTAAAGGAATAATCTTTTCTTTTATAAGAGAAAGGGTAATAGCATATATAGGATGAGCATGAACAATAGCCAATGCATCTGTGTTTTTATAAATCATTTTATGTACAGGAAGTTCAATAGAGGCAAATCTATCTCTTTTAGACTTTACTAAACCAACTTTAATGATATCTGACTCCTTTAAGAAGCCTAAAGAACTTCCCTTTTTAGTAATAAGAATATCTTTTCCTATTTTTACACTTATATTACCACTGGAAATATTAACCAACCTTTCTTTAAAAAGGTTCTCTCCTATTTTAATAATCTCTCTATAAATTCTGTTCATTTTTTACGGTTCAGTAAAATACCTATACGCCTTTTTTAATGTGTATCTATTACCAAATCCTCCTGGTTTTAATATAAAATCAATATTCTTTTCTTTTGATTTACACAAAGCAATACCAGGTTCAAAAGAAGAAATAATATGAAACCTTTTAACTCCAAGAAGCTTCAAGACATTAAAAGATGTTTCCCCACCAACCAGAATAAAATGAGTAAATCTTTTATATTGTAGAATTTTTTTTAATTGACTGGCTATCTTTTCCTGAATAATTGATGAAGAAAGATTTAATGATTTTGAAGGATATATTAACACATTCTCTTTTGTACTCTTTCTATTGCTTATTAAATCAATAACTGAGAGGTCGGGTCTATCTTTTAATTCGTTTATCTGCGTTGCATTAATCTTTTTAGCACTTCCACATATTATACATACAGGACCCTTTAGACTAATATATCTTTTTTTTCTTTTAGTAAAATCTGTATTTCTGAACCAATAAGGAATGAGGTACTTTAAAAGTCTTGCTGCTCCGCAAATAACTTTATGTTTGTAAATTTTCTTAGATAGTAATTTTAAATCATTTTCTGTTTTTATATCATAGACTTTTATGTAAGAGGAAAATCTGCAACTGTTTTGTAAAAGTGTAGGAATATGTGCTTCTTTCACAGGAAAAGTTGGGTCGTTTTTAAACTCTGTATCAGTAATAAGTTTATTATATAGATAATGGTATCCATTTATAGTTTTTCTTCCCATTTTAGGAAAAGCAGGAACAAATGGAAGAAAATTAATATTGGTTATCTCAAAAAGAGCATTCAATTCTTCGCCTATATTTCCCCTTAATGTGGAATCAATCTTCTTATATATTTTGTTTGCTTTTATTCTTCTCAAATAGAGAAAGGCTTCTCTTAATCTGTTATATGCTCTTTTTGGACTAATATTTCTACTTTCTGTATTTAATATTATTGCTTGGGGAAGTTTTTTAAGTTTTATATCTTTTTTGTATAAAGTAATAACTAAAGGAATCAATCCTCTCTCAGCAAGGTAGATACCAATATCACCGCATCCAGTAATATCATCTGAGATAATCCCAATCATCTCTTTCGTGGGAATAAAGAGGGACCTTTTCTAATCTTTGTATTTGATTTTAACTGACCCCAAGTGAAATGAATTGAATTAATAGAATCTATATCTTCATTCAATCCTAATTGTTTAAGAATCTCCTGTGAGGTTATTGGCATAAATGGACAAAGGTATATACCAATTATTCTAATTGCTTCAAGTGTAGTATATAAGACTGTAAATAAACGAGTTGTATTATTCTTAGCAAGATTCCAAGGAGAGTTTTTTTCTATATACTTATTGACTAAATAAATAAACTCCCATATTAAATTCAAAACATTGCTAAGCTCTAAATGGTCAAAGAGTATAGGAATTTGCTTTTCTAATTTAAATGAAAACTCCTTTATTTCTATATCATCATTTTTTAAACTATTAGCTTTTGGAATATATCCATTAACATATTTCTCCACCATTGTTAATGCTCTACTTAAAAGATTCCCGAGGTCATTTGCAAGTTCAGCATTGTATCTATTTTTCAGATTTTGTTGTGAAAAGTCTCCATCAAGACCCAAGGGAACCTCTTTCAGAATGAAATATCTAAATACATCTACTCCCCAATCTTCACATATCTTTATAGGGTCAATAACATTGCCCTTTGATTTAGACATCTTCTCTCCCTCAACAGTCCACCATCCGTGTGCAAACACCTTTTTCGGTAGAGGTAAATCCAAAGCAATAAGCATAGCAGGCCAAATAACTGTATGAAATCTGAATATCTCCTTTCCAACCAAATGTAAATCAGCTGGCCAGAGAGTATTAAACTTATCTTTATCTTCTAGATATCCAATAGCGCTTATATAGTTTAACAAAGCATCAAACCATACATAGATTGTATGAGAAGAATCAAATGGAACCGGAATAGCCCATTTCACAGTTGTCCTGCTTATACTTATATCCTTTAGCCCTTGTTTGACAAAATTGATTATCTCTTGTCTTCTAAAATCAGGTTGTAGAAACTCTGGATGACTATCAAAATAATATAACAGTTTATCCTGATAAGAAGATAACTTAAAGAAATAACTTTCTTCCTTTACCTTCTCAACAGTGCTTGAACACTGAGGACACACTCCCTGTTGGATTTGGTTGTCTAAATAGAATGTTTCACAAGATGTGCAGTACCATCCTTCATAATGGCTTTTATAGATATCATTCTTTTTATAAAGATACTCAAAAACAAATTGAACGACATCTGTGTGTCTTTTTTCTGTTGTCCTTATAAACTCATTATAACTAATATTCAAAATCTTCCACAATCTCTTATCTTCTTCAACAATTCTATCAGCCCATTGTTGTGGATTAAGGTGCTTATGCTCTGCTATTTGTGCAACCTTTTGTCCATGTTCATCTGTACCTGTAAGAAAAAAAACTTTTCTTCCTAACATTCTATAGAATCTGGCTATTACATCAGCAGAAACAGTACAATAAGCATGACCTAAATGAAGCTTATCATTTACATAGTAAAGCGGCGTTGTAATATAAAATTTATCCATATGAGTTTTATAAGAGTTTATGTTTAAAAGAAATTTGGTCAACAGACCAAGACTTTATTTTTCCATCTTCATATTTGACAACTACTTTTTTTAATGGAATATTAAGGTCCTCCACAACTGCTACACCTTCTGGTGTTGATACCTTTGAGTCAATCTTTGGAAGTAATTTTCCTGTCTCTCTATACAATTCGTTTTCATATGCAATACAGCATATTAACCTTCCACAGATACCTGAAATCTTAGCAGGATTTAAAGTAAGATTCTGGTCCTTTACCATATCTAATGAAACAGGGGTAAACTTCTTTAAAAATGTTTTACAACAGATTGGTAATCCACATGGTCCTATACCACCTAAAATCTTTGCTTCATCTCTTACACCAATTTGAACCATCTGTATCCTTGTTTTTAATATGTGCCCTAAATCCTTTATTAACTGTCGGAAATCAATTCTTCCTTCAGCAGTATAATATATAAAAAGAACTTTCCTATCAAAACTGTAATTTACCGAGGTGAGTTTCATATCAATCTCTTGTTGTTTTATCTTTGTAAGAACCTCCTCATAAGCTTCTCTATTCTTTTGTTTATTATTACGAAGAGCAATAAAGTCCTCTTTTGTAAGTTTTCTTTTCACTCTATAAATATGTCTTTTAGTCTTATCAAGCATCATTTCGTTACTTACAACTCTTCCTAACTCTAAAGCATTCTTTGTCTGAACAATACAAAGGTCCCCAATTGAAAGCTCCAATCCCCCTGTTAAATATATATCCCTTTCCTTTGGTAATCTAATTTCAACCTCAACCACTAAAGGCATATTATTTCTCCTATTATCACAGAGATTAATATAAAGTTTTCAGTTTCTATTTCTTTCTGAGTTTTGTTATTATTTTTAATGTATCCCTTGCTATTACAATCTCCTCATTTGTAGGAATACAAAGTATCTTTGTTTTTGAAGAACGTTTACTGAGTACACCTTCTCTTTTTACAACCCTGTTATTTCTTTTTTTGTCAATCTTTATACCAATAAAATCAAGTCCTTCACATGCCATCTCCCGGACAAGCGGAACATTCTCTCCTATCCCAGCAGTAAATACTAATGCATCAGCTCCTCCAAGAACTGCTGAATATGCTGCTATATACTTCTTTAATACATAGGTAAATATTTTTAAAGCAAGTGCTGCTCTTGAATTTCCTTTTTTATACTGAGTTATTATCTCTCTCATATCATTACTGATACCTGATATTCCATCAAGCCCACTATGTTTATTTAACATAGAATCCATCTCACTTAAACTTATACCTGCCTTTGATAATAGATGAAGAACAATTGCAGGGTCAATATTTCCACATCTTGTTCCCATAACCAACCCTTCCAATGGTGTGTATCCCATGGATGTATCTACAGATTTACCTTTTTTAACAGCAGTAATACTACATCCATTACCTAAATGACAAGTAATAATATTGAGCCTATTTAAAGGCTTTTTTAAAATCTCACCTGCTCTTTCAGCCACGTATCTATGCGATGTCCCATGAAATCCAAACCTTCTTATACCATACTTTTGATACTCCGCATATGGTAAAGCATATATATAGGCATATGGAGGCATACTCTGATGAAACGCTGTATCAAAAATTGCTACCTGAGGAATACCTGGAAGAAGAACCTCACATGCATTTATTCCTCTAAAATTATGTGGATTATGCAGAGGCGCCAAATCAATACAGTCTCTTATGTCCTTTTTTACTTCGTCATCAATTAATACTGAAGAAGAAAACTTCTCACCACCATGAACCACTCTATGACCAACAGCACCA
>CAYYAU010000043.1:0-8374 GCA_964469765.1 uncultured Clostridia bacterium
AATTCTTTGGTTTTTCTTCGGATGTAGAAACTTTATTCTGTTGAATAGACCCCTTTTTTATTTCATCTGCATAATTTAACTGTAAAGTGGCAAGGGTATTGTTTAAAAAAGTTTCTTCTTCCTTTGATAAGTTACCTTTGGTTTTTTCCTTTAGCATATCAATCATATCTATTGTCATCTTTGCCTCGTTCAAATTTTTCTCCACCTTACCTGTTAAAGGATTCACAATCTTTCCCAACTGGTGAAGAGCCGCTTGAGACATTGAATAGATAAGCCCTATAAAGTGTCGGTCTGTTTCAGACATAAAACCTCCTTTTTTCTGTTGTTTTATTGTATTTATATTGTATCTAAAAACTCAGAAAAATCAAGAACAAAGTTTCTAATCAAGGGTAGATTCTATGCTACCAAATCTATCTATAGCAGTAACATATATTGGGAAATAACCAAAAAGTGGCTCCCAGAAAAATTAACATTTTAGCTTAATAATAAAACTTAACATTTATGAATTGTAACATCAATGTTATAAAATCAATTGACAATTTTTTTTAGTTTTGATAGAATTGAAAAATCTCTTGTTTTGTTGTATGAATCCCATAAATACTGAGGGGAAAATGAAACATGTAAATTTCCTTTTTACTTCAGAATCCGTGACCGAAGGCCATCCTGATAAAATCTGTGATCAGATTTCAGATGCTGTATTGGATGAAGTCATTAAACAGGACATAAAAGGAAGAGTTGCTTGTGAAACCTTTGTAACTGTTGGGCTTTGTGTGGTAGGAGGAGAGATTACTACAACAGGGTATGTTGATATACAAGATGTGGTAAGAAATGTGGTAAGAGAAATTGGTTATATGGATCCAAAGTTTGGATTTGATTATAGGTCATGCGCAATTCTTAATGCGATTGGAAAACAGTCTCTTGATATCGCTCAAGGAGTAGACACTGGTGGCGCTGGTGATCAAGGCCTTATGGTAGGATATGCTTGCAAAGAAACAAAAGAACTTATGCCTCTTCCAATTATGCTTGCTCATAAATTGGTGAGAAGACTTGCTGAGGTAAGGAAAAAAGGAATTCTTTCATATCTCGGTCCTGATGGAAAGTCACAAGTAACAGTTGAATATGAAAATAGTAGACCAAAAAGAGTTGATACTGTTGTAATCTCAACTCAGCATACCGAAGATGTTTTAGATTCCACCGGAACTAAAATTACTTCAAAAACAAAGGCCGAAATTATAAGTAACGTTATAAATAAAGTAATCCCAAAAAATTTTCTGGACGAAAAAACTAAATATTTTATCAACCCAACTGGAAAATTTGTAATAGGAGGCCCTCAATCTGATACAGGAATGACTGGAAGAAAAATTATTGTTGATACGTATGGTGGAATGGCACCTCATGGAGGAGGAGCTTTTTCTGGGAAGGACCCAACTAAGGTTGATAGGTCTGCTTCTTATATGGCAAGATATATTGCCAAAAACATTGTAGCAAGTGGCGTTGCTGATTTATGTACAGTACAATTAGCATATGCAATTGGTGTTGCTGAACCTGTTTCAGTCTCTGTAGATTTACATGGAACCGGGAATGTTCCTGAACAAGAGATTGTTAAAGCAGTAAAAAAAATCTTTGATTTAACTCCAAGAGGAATTATTCAATCTTTAAATCTTCTTAGACCAATCTATAGAGATACCGCCTGTTATGGACATTTTGGGAGAGAGGAAGAAAGCTTTACTTGGGAAAAGACCGACAAAGCAGATGAATTAATAAAAAATATTAAGTGAGGAAGGTTTTATGGTTAGTTGTGATATAAAGGATATTTCTTTAGCAAAGAAAGGAAAACTAAGAATTGAATGGGCTGAAAGAGAGATGCCTGTTCTTCGTCTTATTCGGAGAGGATTTTTAAAAGAAAGACCATTAAAAGGAGTCCGTATAAGTTGTTGTTTACATGTTACAACAGAAACAGCGAATTTAATGATTACTCTTAAAGATGCTGGAGCAAACATCCGGTTATGTGCCTCCAACCCATTATCAACTCAGGATGATGTCGCTGCCTCTTTAGTAAAGGATTATAAAATCTCAGTATTTGCAATATGTGGAGAAGATAAAAGTACATATTATTCCCATATCAAAGAAGTATTGAGATTTAACCCTCATATTACAATGGATGATGGTGCTGATTTAGTCTCAACGCTTCATAAAGAGAAAAAGACTTTAGGGGTTATTGGGGGAACTGAAGAAACAACCACAGGTGTTATTCGTTTGAAAAATATGGCTAATAAGAATGTTTTAAGATATCCTATAATTGCTGTCAACGAGGCACAAACAAAACATCTTTTTGATAACAGATATGGAACAGGGCAATCCACAATTGATGGATTATTAAGGGCTACCAATATTCTTTTAGCTGGAAAGAAGTTTATTGTATGTGGTTATGGTTGGTGTGGAAAAGGTGTTGCATTAAGAGCAAAAGGGATGGGAGCACATGTTGCTATAAGTGAGGTTGACCCTGTAAAGGCATTAGAAGCTGTTATGGATGGTTTTGAAGTGTCTTCACTTGATGAACTTGCTTCTCAGGGAGATATATTTATAACCGTCACCGGCGATAAAAATGTATTAAGCAAAAAAGAGTTTCTAAAAATGAAGAATGGCGTTATAATTGCTAACACAGGCCATTTTAATGTTGAGATTGATATTCCTGCATTAGAAAAACTTAAAAAAAAGAAAAGAAAAGTAAGAGAGTTCGTTGAGGAGTACATATTGAAAAATGGAAATAGAATTTACCTTTTGGCAGAAGGAAGACTTCTTAACCTTGCTGCAGCAGAGGGACATCCTGCAAGTGTGATGGATATGAGCTTTGCAAATCAAGCGTTATCAGCCGAGTACATAAAAAAATATGCCAAAACCCTTAAGAATAAAGTCTATGCAGTGCCTGATGTAATTGATAAAGAAATAGCTTCTTTGAAATTAAAATCATTAGGAATTAAAATAGAAAAACTAAGCACTGAACAGAAAAAGTATTTATCTTCCTGGAAATTAGGCACTTGAGATTTTTTACTGGATATATGAGCAAAGGAGAAAAAGATGGCTAAGAATTTAGTAGAGATACGATTTCATGGAAGAGGAGGACAAGGGGCAAAAACAGCTGCACAGTTTCTTGCAGAGGCAGCTATGGAAAAAGGTAAATATATACAAGCCTTTCCTGAGTATGGGCCAGAAAGAGCAGGCGCTCCTATGAAAGCATTTACTCGTATATCTGACGCACCTATTAGAATTCATTGCGGAGTAACAAATCCAGAAGTTGTTGTTGTGATTGACCCTACTTTACTTGAATCTGTACCTGTAACAGATGGCCTTGACGAGCAAGGAGTCCTTATAGTAAATACCCCTTCTTCACCTTTAGAAGTAAAGAATAAACTTAACTTTTCAGGAAAAGTGTATACAGTTGATGCTACTAGGATTGCCCTTGAAACAATGGGGATTCCTATGCCTAATACACCTATGCTTGGTGCATTAGTTAAAGCAACATCTCTTGTTGAAATGGATATTATCAAAGCCCAGATAAGAAAGAAGTTTGAGAAAAAATTAGGACACTCCGGTGTAGATAAGAACAATAAATCTGTTGAACTGGCATATAATGAAGTAAAAACTACATAGGTTTTCATAAAATCTGAAATTAGCAAGAGTTTTTTGAGGTGAATATTATGAAAGAAAAAGGATGGAAAGAAATACCAATAGGTGGGAAAATTCTTCAACCAGGTAACGCTCAGGAATATGAAACAGGTCAATGGCGGACATTCAAACCAATTCGGGATAAAGAAAAATGTACAAACTGTATGATATGTTGGATATATTGTCCTGATTCAGCTATTATTCCAGAGAATGGGAAGATTAAAGAGATAGATTATAACCATTGTAAAGGATGTGGAATATGTGCACAAGTATGTCCAGTGAAGTGTATCAAAATGGAGAAAGGGTAAAAAGCTATCAGCTTTTTGCTATCAGCTCTTAGTTATTGTTTGTTAGCTGATAACTGAATGCTGATGACTGAAGGCTAATTAGGGAGGAAGTAATATGCCAACAAAACAAACAAAAATAGCAATAACAGGAGATCAAGCAGCTGCCGAAGCAATGAGACAGATTAATCCGGACGTAGTGGCAGCTTATCCTATTACACCCCAAACTGAAATAGTTATGACATTTTCTCAGTTTGTAGCAGATGGAAAGGTAGACACTGAGATGATACCTGTTGAATCAGAACACAGTGCAATGAGTGCGGTAGTAGGAGCTTCTGCAGCAGGGGCGCGGGCAATGACAGCTACATCTGCTAATGGACTTGCTTTGATGTGGGAGATTGTGTATATAGCAGCCTCTACGAGACTACCTATAGTTATGCCAGTTGTAAATAGAGCTCTTTCTGCACCAATTAACATTCATTGTGACCATTCGGATACAATGGGCGCAAGGGATGCAGGATGGCTCCAGTTTTATTGTGAGAATGCCCAAGAAGTATATGAAACTATAATTATGGCAACAAGAATTGCAGAACATAGAGATATTCTTCTTCCTGTTATGGTATGTCAAGATGGATTTATAACAAGCCATGCTGTTGAACCAGTAGAGGTTTTGGACGACAGTGTAGTAAAAAAGTTTATTGGAGAGTATAAACCTAAAAACCCCTTATTAGATATTAAGAATCCTATTACAGTTGGTCCATTGGACCTACAGGATTACTACTTTGAACATAAACGGCAACAATCAGAAGCTATGCTGAATGCCAAAAAGGCAATTCCACAGGTTTTTAATGAATTCTCAAAGATAACTGGGAAAAAATACAGTTTTATAGAAGAATACAAAACTGAAGATGCAGAGATTGCTATTGTAGTGTTAAGCTCAACGGCAGGTACAGCAAAAACAGTCGTAGATGAATTAAGAAGTAAGGGGAAGAAGGTTGGGTTAGTAAGACCTTTTATGTTTAGACCTTTTCCGAAAGACGAATTTAAGGAATCTATATTAAGGTTTAAAGCAGTTGCTGTTTTAGATAGAAGCGAGACATTCTCAACAGCAGGCGGTCCATTATTTATTGAGATAAGGTCAACCTTATACGAATCTAAACAAAAGCCATTAATAGTAAACTATATCTACGGATTAGGTGGAAGAGATATAAACATATTTCAAATAAAATCGGTGTATGAGGATTTGGAAAGAATAGTAAAACAAGGAAAGGTAGAAAATTTAGTAAATTATCTTGGAGTAAGAGAGTAATTTAATACTTCTTTGACGACATTACGGGGTTGTATAATTTTTCATTAATTTTGGTAACGGCTACAACTAAAATTCTTTAATCTTTTTTATCTCATAAAGATTATCTAGGAAGGAATTGAAAGGCTTATAAAAACAAAAAATTCTAAAAGGAGATGATATAAATGGCAAACTTAAAAGAATTATCTAAACAACCAGAACGGCTTACAGGGGGGCATCGCTTATGTGCAGGATGTGGTGCATCCATAGCAGTAAGAATGATTCTTCATGCAACAGACAAACCTATTGTTGCTTCCACCGCAACAGGATGTTTAGAGGTAGCAACAACAATCTATCCCTATACTGCATGGAATATCCCTTGGATACACAATGCATTTGAGAATACAGCAGCAACGATAAGTGGGGTTGAGACAGCATATAGAGCATTAAAGAAAAAAGGAAAAATTAAAGAGGATATAAGGTTTATTGCATTTGGGGGGGATGGAGGGACTTATGATATTGGGCTTCAGTCTCTTTCAGGGATGTTAGAAAGAAGACACAAATGTGTGTATGTATGCTATGATAATGGTGCTTATATGAATTGTATTAGTACTTCTTCGGTTATATTCACCAAAAGAGGCCCTAAGAAAATTACAGATGTGCTTGTTGGGGAAGAAGTGTATGCATTTGACCTGAAAACCTATCAGTTAGTTACAAAGAAATGTACAGGGATATATAATAATGGGATGAAAGAAATCTTTAGATTAAAAACAAGATACCATACCATTGAAGCAACAGATAATCATCCATTCCTGGTTTTAAAAAGAAACGGAAGAGGAAAAAAGAACACCCTTATTTGGAAAACACTTTCTGAGATTAAACCTGGAGATGAGGTTGTTGTATTAAAGAATATAAATCCAGGCAAATCATATAATTTTGAATTTAACCCTGTAAAAAAAGGTGATTATAAAGTAAACAAATTAAATGAAGTAGATCTTCCTCACCAGTCAAATCCTGATTTAATGAAATATTTAGGACTGTTTGTTGGAGACGGCTGGACAAGAGAACAAAAAGGAGAAATAGGCTTTGCTCTGCCTGAGAATTCAGAAGAAAGGAGAGTTTTTCTTGACCTTCATTCGAAGATATTTGGAGGTTCTGTAAGAACAGATAGTATGTATGTTTATGTCAATTCAGTAAATATAGCACGGTTTCTCAATTCTTTATATTTTGGAAATGGAGCAAAACACAAAACAATTCCAGGATGGGTATTTACTTTACCAAAAGAAGAAAAAGAGGCGTTTGTAGAAGGGTTGTTGTTATCTGATGGATATAGATTTGGAAATAGATTTAGATATGTATCAGCAAGTAAAGAACTGATTAGTTCATTAAAATTATTACTTCAGACAATGGAATATAGAGTTGGTAAAATTCATTTCCAAACTAAGAAAAAAGGAAAAAATGTTGTACAAAGGAAACTACTTAAAGATTCAACATATGGATATATCTGTTTTAGTAAGAAAAAAAGAAAAAATGTTACCAAATACCTTTCACAATCTAAATATGCTAACTTCTTAGTAGGGAACAAGTTTTTTGAAATGGAAAAAGTAATAAGTGTAGAACCAATAGGAAAAGGTCCAACATTAGATTTAAGAGTGGAAGATGAACACAATTTTATTGCAGATGGTATTGTTGTTCATAACACTGGAATTCAACGGTCAGGAAGCACCCCTTTTGGAGCAAATACAACCACATCCCCTGTGGGAAAAATAAAACAAGGAAAAGAACATTTTAGAAAAGATCTTTTAGGAATTGTAGCTGCACATAATATTCCTTATGCTGCTCAGGCGACTATTGCCAGTTGGAATGATTTAATAACAAAAGCACAGAAAGCATTTGAAGCTGATGGACCTGCATTTATAAATGTGTTAAGTCCTTGTTTGAGAGGATGGAGGTTTCCACAGGATCAGGCAGTTACTATTGCAAAACTTGCGGTTGAAACAGGTATATGGCCATTAATTGAAGTGGTTAATGGAAAATGGAAGATTACCTATAAACCAAAACAGAGAAAGCCTGTTATAGAATGGTTTAAAGCCCAAGGTAGATTTAAACATTTGTTAAAACCAGAAAACCACCATATAGTAGAGAAGATTCAACAACATATAGATGAAGAGTGGAAACGACTAGAAAAACTTGAAAGTTTATAAGGAAAGGAGAGCAAAGATTAATGAAAAAAATTATTATATTTTTTATAATTTTACTTATAGCACAGACTACCTTTGCGGTAGATAAAAAAGTTTCTCTTACAATCTATAACCAAAACTTTGCGCTGGTAAGAGAAACAAGAAAAATAAATCTATCAGAAGGGGAGAATAACATTAAATTCACAGATATAGCAAATAGAATAGAACCAACATCTATATACTTAAAATCACTAACTGCTCCATATAAATTTACTGTTTTAGAGCAAAAATACAAATATGATTTTGCAAATACAGAAAGACTTCTTCAGCAATTTATAAATAAAAGAATTAAAGTAACTACAACCTCAAGAACCTATGAAGGCACATTGTTAAGTTTCAATTCAAATAATATCGTTTTGTTTTTAGGAAAAGAGACCGTATCAATAGAAAGAAAAAACAATGTAAGGGAAATTCTATTCCCAGAACTACCAAATGGATTAATTATAAAACCAACCCTTGTATGGACTATTTTAAACAAACAGCCTGGAGAGCACCTTTTAGAATTTACCTATTTAACAGAAGGAATAAATTGGGATGCAAATTATGTTGGCATATTAAGTAAAAATGAAAAAAACATTGATTTAGAAGCGTGGGTTACAATAGATAACAAAACTGGCATAGAGTATAACAATGCAAGCATAAAACTTATTGCTGGAGATATACACCGCACTAAAATAGGAAGTTTGCCCAGATATACTAAATCTCTTACTTTAGCACAAGAAACAAAACCTCAGTTTAAAGAAGAAGAATTCTTTGAACACCATTTGTATACATTGGAAAGAAAAACCACACTAAACAATAACAGTCAAACTCAAATCTCATTATTAAATGTGAATGTAGTTCCGGTTGAAAAGCTATTTATTTTTGATGCAGGTAGAGAAAGAAACGTAAAGAATAAG
>CAYYAU010000044.1:0-8340 GCA_964469765.1 uncultured Clostridia bacterium
TTATAGGTTGAGCTATATTTGCTCCAAAGTATCCTCCTATAAAAAATCCCAATGCTATTAAAAGGCCTATCTTTATATTAACATTTCCATTAACATAGTATTTTATAGCTGCTAGGAGTCCAATAGGTGGAACCATTAATGCAATAGTTGTGCCTTGTGCGTTATGTTGAGAGAAACCAAAGAAATAGACTAAACAAGGAATAATTATAGTTGCGCCTCCTATACCTAAAAGTCCACTTAATATGCCTGCAGTAACTCCTAAAATAATGTATAGCATAGTTACTCCTCCTTTCTAATGCAGTTGTTAGTTTATCTGCGATTATTTGTGTGGTTTTACCTTTAGTAATAACAGAAAACTCCCTAAGTTTATTAATGAAAGAGCCATCAGAGTAGCAAATATCCCTAAAAGGGGAATAAAGAATATACTTATTATAATTGCTCCAGCTGAAGAACCAAGCAGGTCAATTCCATATGTTATTCCAATTGCTTTTGTATGGTCTTTTTTTCCCATAAGATACAGTTTATTAGCCAAAGGAAACTGATATCCACCAAGAAAACCTGCAAAAAATGGAACCAACGGAAATACAAATTCACTTCCTAATATTTTAATGAGTCTAATGGAAGATGATGAAAAAAAGAGAATTATAAAAAGTAGTAGTATTGGATATAAAACTATCAATCCTTGAAGATAAATATACCTTTTAAATGTAGTATATTCAATTTTTTTTGTGACAATGCTTGCTCCAAGAATTAAACCAAACATAAATGAACTTAAAATAATACTGATTTTATAATACACATATCCATAGATAATTTGAAATGAAAGAAGAATCAATATTTGTAAACTTATTTCACTGAATCCTCCCGTAGCCATAGAGAATAGAATAGGTGTGGTCTTTGAGTATTTTTTTCTTAATATAAATATAAGGATGTATAAATAAAAAACACATAATAGAAAAAAAAGATGCCACGGCTTAATCTTTCGCAGTATACTTTTAAATATAGAATTGAAATATGTACTAAACAGTATTATATCGTAGTAATAAGATATAGGTCTGAAATCAAGATTAATCTGTATTTCCCCTTTTTGTTTAAGAAGATTATTCCAGAAATTTCTTCTTTCTTTTGAAAGTTCTGTATAAAGATAGTATTCCTTAAAATAATCAGCACGGATTTCTCTTTCAGAAAGTCTTTCAATAAGTAACATGGGATTAAGTGTGATATTTCCTTTACTATTGGATGCAAAAAAGAAGTTGTTAATTCCGGGCGTAACTACCACTTCACTAAATACCATTTTTAAGGTGTTAATCAAAGAAAGATAAAACTCTTTCTGTTCAGTACTTATATAATTTGGATTAGATGAAAGATTAAATGTGAAAATTCCATCCTTTCTCAAAATTTTTTTTACTTCGCCAAAAAATTCTTTTGTATAGAATCTATTAAGCTGTGCAGTATAGGGTTCAGGCAGATTTAGAATAACTATATCATAAGATTTATCAGTATTTTTTATATACCTTCTTCCATCCATATTGGAATAAATAGTAACCTTTGGATTTGAAAAGAGCGTTTTTGTTTCCGAAATGTATTCTTTTGCAAGTTTTATAATAGTGGGGTCAAGTTCAACATAATCAATCGTTTTAATATTGTGTTTAAGGATTTCTTGAATAATTCCACTTGCTCCTCCAGAGATAATAAGTATATCTTTTGGATTTTTATGTTGTAGGAGTGGGAAATGTGATTTTATTTCAACATTGTATCTATCTGGAAAAGTAAAGTCATACACACCGTTTACAAAGAAGTTTGTAAGGTTATCTCTTTTTATAACCGTTATTCTATTATAGATTGAATTTTTTGAAGCAAGGATATTAAATCCTTTCCATTTATTTTTTAGAGTATAGTTTTCTATCTTTGATGAGAAAACAAGAAGGGAAAAAACCCCTATACTTACAATATAGGCCGCCTTACTCTTTAAAATAAAGTTTATTGCTACAATTAGACACAAAATCAATAAAAGAATAATGATAAATGAACTTGAAAATGCCCAAATAAAAATAAAACTTGTAAGAAATCCGCCCGCACTTGCTCCCAATCCTTCAAAGATATAAGCCTTTCCAATATCCTGAGGTCTATCTTGTGTGAATATTTTCCAACCTAAAATAAATAAGAATCCGTTTAAAATACAAAAAGGTGCAAGGAGGACTAAGGTAATTAAAATCATTGGGCAAAGACCAATGATTTCTCCTACAGGGATAGAGAGTAACCTAGGAGCTACACGAACAAAAATAAAGGTGAAAAATAGAGTTAAACCAAAAATAATCTCAAATATTGAGAATAGAAGTTCTCTTTTAATGATTTTATCAACATACCTTCTTCCTATAAAACTTCCAATTCCACCAAATAAAAGCCAACTTGCAAAACTTACTCCAACAGATATCTCATTCCCATAAAAAACAACTAACAATTCTCTAAAAAGGATAATCTGTGATGTTAAGGAAGTAAATCCTAATATAAATAATGCAAATATACTTTTTCTTCTCATATAATTTCTAGAATTCTAAATACTAAATAAAGGATTAATATTTAAGTTAAAAAGTACGTTTAACAATACATGCTAAAGTATTTCCAATGCCTAAAGGTGTAATTATAAAATTTATGTATGTGTTGATTAAATGTACTATCGGACCATAGGAGTTTAAGGATAAGGATTTAAAAAATGTCCAGATTTTTATACTATATCCACCAGCATCCTTTATCAGTCGTTTTAGATTATTTTCTGTAAAATACCATAAATGACCGCCGAAACAGTTTTGCCAATTCATGCCTCTTATTTTTCTTCCTAATGACGAGAAATTAGGAGTTTCTATATATAAAAGACTATCTTTTTTTAAAAGAGTTAACGCTTTCTTAATAGTTTCTAAAGGGTCTAAAAGATGTTCAATTGTTTGAATAATCACAATTGCATCAAAAAAATCAAGTGGAATATATGTATTTAAAAAATCGCCGATATACATTCGTTTAAGATGTTCTGTATCAAAAAATTCTTCAACATCAGGTGCATTTTCATTTCCATAACATTCATATCCATATTGTTCGGCAATTTTAATAAAATGTCCAGTTCCACAACCAACATCCAGAATTCTCCCTTTTTTGGGTAGTCCGAAAGCTTTCAAATGTTTTAGAATTTGTTCATTGTTATATTTAAAACCAATCTTAAATTTTTTTATATTTTTATAAGACTCTGATAGTTTATAGCCTTTGACACTTCCCGGCATTGGGATCATAAATATAAAGTGGCATCTTAAGCATTTTCTGATTTTTTTATTATCTTTTATGCCAAGAGTAATCAGTTTTTTACTTGTGCAGTAAGGGCATAGATTATCCATCTTTTAATTTTACAATTTCCAAAGTTATTTCAATAATAGGTAAAATTTTTTATTTTTGTCTACTACAAATGATACATTGTTTAAAAACCATAATTACCAACTAGACTTATCCTAAATACTTTGAATAAGGAAGGGATGTTTTCCGTAAAGGAGATTTAATCTGCCAGACCCCTGGAATTTTTTCTTTACAGAATTTGCATCTTCCATTTACGATATTGTTTTCAAGGATTCTATAGCCTATCCTTCTGATTAACACTTTTTTACATTTGGGACAGTATGTATTTTCAGCTTTATGACCTGGAACATTTCCAATATAAACAAACTTTAACCCAACATCAAGTGCAGTTTTTCTTGCATCTTCTAATGTTTTAACGGGTGTAGGAGGAAGGTTTTTTAGTTTATAATGAGGATAGAATCTAGAAAAATGTATAGGAATATCATCCCCTAAGTTTATTTTTATCCATTTGCACATTTCTTTGATTATTTTTGAGTTATCGTTTAGTGTAGGGATTATAAGATTTGTTATCTCTAAATGCACATTATTTTCTTTTAGTATTTTGAGTGTTTCTAATACTGTGTCTAAATAACCTGCACATATTTTCTTATAGAATTTTTTATCAAATCCTTTTAAATCCACATTTGCTCCATCTAAATATTTTGTTAGAAGTTTAAGGGGTTCTGGATTCAATGAACCATTTGAATGGTAAATGTTTTTAACCCCTTTTTTATAAGCAATCTTTGCAGTATCAAGCATATACTCATAAAATATTGAAGGTTCTGTATAGGTATATGCAATTGTTGTACAGTTATAAGAGATAGCTGCTTCAACAAGTTTTTTAGGTGGAAGGAAATAGTTTACTGTTTCTTCAGGTGAAAACTGTGATATCTCCCAATTCTGACAGAACTTACACCTGAAGTTGCAGCCTGCTGTTGCTACAGAGAACGCCTGTGTTGCAGGAAGGAAATGAAATAAAGGTTTTTTTTCTATAGGGTCAACATGAACAGCAGTAGGATTTGAGTAAACAAGGGAATAGTGTTTTCCATTTTCAGGTTCTCTTGCGCGACAGAAACCCCTCACCTTATTTGGTAATGTACAGTTACGTGGACACAGATGACACTGAATAGTAGTTTCATCAATTTTCTCATAGAACATTGCTTCCTTTTTGTTTAGAAACCCTTTCTGTCCAGAAACCGGTTTTGCAAAGGCTGTTCTTTTAAGTATCTCTACTAACAACGGAGAAACAGATATACCAATTCCTGCCTGAACTACGTATTTACAGAATTGTCTTCTTGAAATTTTCCTTTGCCAAAATTCCTTATTCATTTTTTCTTTAATATCCTTGTTTATAAAAAAATGTCAGTTTCTATATTTTCTTCCTAATAATGCTATTTTACTTACAATAATTGTAATTTCATATAAAAGAATCAAAGGGCCTGCTAAAAGAAACTGTGTATATACATCTGGTGGAGTTAAAATAGCAGCACATACAAAGATTATAACAATTGCACTTTTTCTTTTTCTTTTTAAGAAATCAGGACTTATAATACCTAATTTTGTCAGAGAAAAGCTTACCAAGGGAAGTTCAAATAGTATACCAAAGATTAACATAAGCATAGAAACAAAAGAAATATATGAGTTTGCTGAAATCATAGGTTTAAATACTTCTTTGCCAAATCCTAAAAGAAATCTTAATGAGAACTTAAGAGCAATGAAGTAAAAAAAGCCTACTCCAGCAAAAAAAAGCACTATTGAAAAGGGGAAATAAAAAATTATAATTTCTCTTTCTTTTTTCTTTAAAGCAGCCTTTACAAAGCTCCATAACTCATACGATATAAAGGGTAAGGCTAAAATAATCCCGCTTATTATAACCACCTTTAGATATACAAAGAACGCTTCTGAAGGAGAAATAAAGATAAGTTTTTGCTTATAAGGTTTTTTTAAAAACTGAAATATATTATTGGAAAAAAAGGAGCAAATTATTATCCCAATAACCACAAAAATTGATGACAGAATTAGCCTCTTTCTTAATTCTTCTAAATGAGAAAGAAAAGGTCTTTCATTTTTCATCTTTTTCTTTTTTTGTTTGTTCTTCGTCAGTACCCTTTTTGAATTCTTTTGCTGCTTTACCTAAACTTCTTGCAATTTCAGGGAGCCGTTTTGCTCCAAAAAGAATAAAGATTATTAAAAGAATTATAAGTAGTTCTGGAAGCCCTAATCCAAACATATCCCCTCCTCAATAAACTAATAACTTTACACCAATATAACAGGAGTTACTCTTTTAGAACTTTTCCTTTTGTTTCATCAATCTTTCCATCAAAGTTAGTATCTTTTTCCATCCCTACTATATTTCCTTGTTTATCGTAATAAATCCACATATCAACTTTATTATCAAGATTTATATCCCTTTCAACTCTTTTTTTTATTCCCTGTTTATAATAAACCCATAGGTCTATCTTTCCATCATAGTTAGAGTCTGCTTTCTGTTTTAACAATTTCCCATTTTTATAGCTACTATATGCATCAGGCCTTCCATCAAAATTTCTATCCACCTCTGAACTGAATATATTATTGTTTTCATAAAAAATCCATATATCCGGTTTTCCATCTTTGTTTCTATCCATTTCTTTTTTTATGGTTTTACCGTTTATTTCATAGGTTTTTAGTGGGAGTTTTACTTTTACAGAAGACTTTTTTTGTTTTGTAAGGTAGTAGAAATTTATTAGTAAGAAAAAGATTATTATTACTATCAAAATAAGAGGGAAAGTGTTAAATCTTTTCATTACAAAAATATTATATTTCAATTTCAATAAATAATCAACAGGTTTTTATTTTGTATTTTTCCCTTGACAAAAATTTTTTATTTAGTATAATTGACTGACTCTCCAGTCAGTCAATTAATCTACGGTGATAGATTACTATGAGAAAAAGAATAATAGAAGCTACAAAAAGAGTAATTATTAAGAAAGGTTTTCAGAAAATAAAAATTTCCGAAATTGCAAAGGAAGCAAAAATAGGAAAAGGAACGGTATATTTATACTTTAAAGATAAACAGCAACTTTTGATTAGTATGATAAGTGATTTTTTTAATGAGGCTGAGGCTTTTCTTAAACAATCTAAAGAGTTTAAAGGTAACGGGCTTGAGAAACTTAAGAAGTTTATTGAACTGGATTTAGACTTTTATGAGAGAAATAAAGAATTATTTGGTGCATTAGGAAAAGAAATAGAATCGTTTAGCAAGGTATTTGATATAAAGAAGAGAGAATTAATCCATAAAAGATACTTTAAGTTTATTGAATCTCTTAGTTCTACAATCCAAATATGTAAACAAAAAGGAATAATTAGAAATATTGATTCAAAAGAGGTCTCTCTAATTCTTATATCAATCATTCATGCTTATGCAGGACGAAGAATCCATGGATTTAGTAGGCAGCCCCTGATGAAAGAAAAGTCAAAGATTCTCAGAGTATTTTTAAATGGAGTCGGAAAATGAATAAAGTAAAGAATTCAGATTTTAGGTTCCATTTTTCTGTTTATAACTTATCACATTTTATAATAGTGTGTGTTATAACTTTTAGTTTATGTCTTTCAAACAGCACTGCTTTTAGTCAGGAGATTCAAGAGACGTTGACTTTAGATAGATGTATTAAACTTGCTCTTTCCAATAATGAATTAATAAAGATTGCTGAACAGAACTTAAATGTAGCTAAAGGAAAAAGATTACAGGCATTTAGCCATTTTCTTCCACATTTAAGTTTCGTTTCTTCTTATACACGACTTTCAGAGATTGCAACCCTTGATATGACAAGTATGCTTCTTCAACCCGAAGGAGATATAGGTTCATTGGTGAGATTTTATGGGTATGATACATATAAGTACGAAATGGGAAGAAAAGACAACTACTCTGCAAAACTTAGTTTAACTCAATCTGTTTTTACATGGGGAAAGAATTACCAAGGATATAAACAGGCGGCTCTTAACTGCATAGTTGCCCAAGAAGAGTATAATAGAACAAAAAATGAATTAATACTAAATGTAAAAAGGGCATTTTATTCAGTTTTACTGACAGAACAGTTTGTTACTATCTGTCAGGAAGCAGTGAATGTAATAGAAAAACATTACAATGTTACTAAAGCCCTTTACAAGGAAGGAAAGGTTTCTGGTTATGATGTGTCCAGAGTTAAGGTCCAGTTGGTTAATGCTAAGACCGAATTAATAAAAGCAGAGAATAAAAGAAGATTAGCAAGAAAGTCTCTTTTGAATATTGTTAATTCCCCAAAAACATCAGATATGAGAATTAAAGGTGAACTAAATAAAGATTCTATTTATGAAAATCAATCAATGGAGGAGATTAAAAAACTTGCATTAAAAAATCGGCCAGAAATAAAGCAGATAAAGATTCAAAAGAAAATTGGAAAAAGTATGGTTAATCTTGCAAAAGCTCAAAATATGCCAAATATTATCTTTAGTGGAACATATGAATATAAGAAGCCTTTTTATTTTGAAAATAAATGGGATAAATCGTGGAATGTGAGTTGTATATTGAGTTTTCCATTCTTTACAGGATTTTCCACCTTTGGGAGTATAAAACAGACTAAATCCATATACAATCAAATCATTTTAAAAGAGAGTTTCTTAATAGAAAAGATAAAGTTAGAAGTAGAAAAGGCATATCTTGATTTGGAAGAAGCGAAGGAAAGGATTGATGCCCAGAAAGAAAATGTTAAAACTGCAAGAAAAAACTTAGATATTGCTCAAGAAAGGTATAAAAGAGGGTTAATGAGTGATATAGAAGTTAGAGATGCTCAGCTTTCCTTAACTCAGGCAGAGACCAGCTATCTTCAGGCATTATATGATTATAATGTTGCACAGGCAGAGCTTGAGAAGGCTGTTGGAAAGAAAAGGAAGGAAGAATAAATTTTTTCTCAAACTGTATGGATTTTTTAACGGAAAAATCTA
>CAYYAU010000045.1:0-8330 GCA_964469765.1 uncultured Clostridia bacterium
CGACGTAGGAGTGTGTCCTTATTTATTTTGGCTATTGCTTCTATTTCAACAAGGAGTTCATCTCTACAAACAGCAGCTATGGTATATAAACAGGGAACACCTGGAAATTTCTTCTCAATAATCTTTCTTACCTTTTTATAATCTTTAGCATTCTTTATATATACCCTTAATTGCTTGATGTCTCTTAGCGTTCCTTTCCAATCTTTAATTCCTTCAGATTTAAGATTTCTCCTGGAGATTAATACCTTGATATTCCTGATTGTCCTCACGGTCTGTAATCGTACACTTCTTTTTACAATCCAACTTATAAGGAAAAACCCAAGCCCTGAGTTCCTAATACAGGCTGTCCCTGAAACAAATATCTTGGCTTTATTTATCCAGTGTTTAAAAAATAGCAATGTTGCTCGTGAGAATTTAGGACTCTTTTTGCCATATCTTTCTGGATAATCTTCTGGATTTAATTGGAGAGGATTTTTAATCGGTGCTGCAGTAATATCTCCTTTTTTATCTTTATCAGTAGCTACTAAAATAACACTTATTGTGAAGGGGGTTGGAGATTCAACTCCAATACCAGTTGAGGCAGGATATGACTTGGTTCTCTGTAAAAAATCAGGGTGTTCTTTAAGAAAACCTGGGTCAAGAAACCTATTAAAATTTATATTTTCATACACATCGTCTCTCGTAGCACAGAAAATTTTATAACGTTGTATTTTATTACTCTCGTCTTTCTTTAATAAATCAGGATTATAAAACCATGCTCTTACAACATTTCCATAATCAAGTTCAATCTCTTTATTAAACCTATCTTTTATAAATTCTTTTGTATTTTCCAACTCTTCTATCAAGTTTTGAAAGGTATTTTTAACCTCATTATAGTAAGTACCTACTTTATTCTCATCAGCTACCACCCCGCCTATATAGATTGTAAATACTCCATTTTCTTCAACTATAGTCGTATTTTTAGATATTCTTTTAACATTCGCATTTTTCCCGGTAAATGCTGTTACTTCAACTGCCAATAATGATTCATCAGCTGGTGGTTGTTGAATATAAGTTATTGGCGGACTTCTTCCATAATACTTACCAAATAATTCTTCACATCTTTTCTTTTGAGAGATATCTTTTAAGAATACAACCTGGTTAATAACTGCATTTTTATCACAACCATTTTTCTTTAAAATTCTATCAATATTGGAAATAATATCCTCTACCTGTTCATCTATTGATTCCCCTTGTTCAGGATTTAAATTGAAAAGAATCTCTTTAGATTTACCTAAATCAACTACTGAAACTGGCTGAGTAGTTTCATACGCTCCCATTAATTTGTAAACTTTTTTTAGAGCATCAGGGTTTTTAAGAAGGTATTCCAGTTGAGGAGAGAAAAATAATCTATTTCCTTCGGGTCTTTTGGCATCTTTTACAAAGACATCCAAATAATTCTTAAGCTGTTTTGCGTCTTTTACCCAAGCAATACTCTCAACCTCTCCTTTCTTTTTGAGGTTAATATTTACTGAAGTGGGGAGTTTGTAAAAATAAAATGTTCCTATTGTATTGTTATCTCTTTTAAGCCAGTGTTTATATATATACTCACCTTTATTTCCTATTTGAATTAAATTCTCTGGATTTATCTCATCAATGCCTAATTCATCATGGAGTCCCCAGATTGCTGCTGACTCATAACTACCACCAGGATAAGCATCGTTTGGTTCTAATGTTTCAGTAATTCCTAATTCCCATCTGCCCGGTCCGTATTTCTTTGTAAGACTTCTACGAGTTAAAAGGAACCCTTTTTCTTTATTCCAAATAAATATTGTACTAACCTTTCGCCAATAAATATGCCTTCTATATTTGATAATATTCCTTAACATTTTAGGTGCATCTGATAACATATTAACAGTGGAAGCTTTGGAAGACTCATACCAGAAGATTGGAACCTCTTTAATATTGAATCCAGCAAGTCTTGATAAAAGTAGAAGCTCTACATCAAAAGCAAATCCATTATCTTTTACAAAAGGTAAAACCGTCTCTACTACTTTTCTATCAAATAACTTAAATCCTCTTTGAGTATCTTGAATATCTTTTAAAGGAGGCACAATAAGATGCACACAGTGATTGAAAACTTTACTTGAGATTTTAGCAAAAGCTTTTAAATCAGCAGTTTCTGCACCTTTACACCATCGTGACCCAATAGCGACTTGAGATTTTCCTTTAACTAAAGGAACAACTAAACTGCCTATAAAACGCAAATCAATAGATGTATCAACATCTGTATATCCAATATAATCAGCCCATTTATGTTCTATAGACTTTTCCATCCCATTATAATCAACATATTTCTGTTCCAGTGCTTTTCTCATTCCATAATAAACAGCTCCGCCTTTTCTACTTTGTAGTTTTTTCTTTTCTTCAGGAGTAATTCTTTCTATTAATACCTTATCAGAGGATAAATTTTCTTCTTTCTGAATTTGTTTCCATAATTCCTTGGCACATTTATAACAATCCTCAGTTGGACTTCCGTCATCAACAACAATTAATTTCCATTCAAAATTCTTATTGAGTTTATGCAAAGCCTGAAGCTGTTTTATTTTTTTTCTAAAGGCGTCCTCTCCATAAGGGTTATCTTTACTTTTTGGACGAAGTCTTTTTTGTTCATTATACATAGGAATAATAAATACAACCCTTACAGGTTTATCAATGTCCTTAAGAATTTCTAAAGAATCTTTAATCATCTCCAATTCTTCTTCACTACGAACTTCAATCTCAATAGATTCTTTAGTTGGTGATTTTTCTTTCTTCGGAAGGAAATACTTTCTGAATAGAAAGGAGATAATACCTGCTAATATTATAGGGAAGAGATAAGAGGGCACTAATGAAGATTCAAATCTATCAGGTGAACCCCTAATTATCCCTGTTAAACTAAAGTAATCAATAAGTTTTGTAATAAAGGTATATATTTCAGCCCTGTAATGAACTATAAAACCTAAAATAACCGGTGGCAATGCAGTAAGTGCCATTAAAAGAACATTTATAACACCTTTTAGGTCTTGAGAATTATTTGAAAGATTATCTTCTATGTAGTGTGGCAAATACCACTTAATTTCACCTTTTACTTTACGGGCTATAATCTTTTTTCTTTGAACAGCTTGTTTAAATTGGTCAAATCGTATCTTTTTAGCCACTAAACCGGAAGGGCTAAAAATATCAACAAATTCATCATCTCTTTTTTCTCTTCTTGCGATATCGGATTTTATCTCCTTCTTAGTAACTTTCTCACCAGGTAGATACCTTAAAATATATTTTTTCGGTACCATTCTCCATGCCAGAAGACTATCCACACCCCTTATTCTAAATCTGAAAGCAAATGTATGAATAACAGTAGATAATGTCCAGTTCCATCTTTCTAAAACTCCTTTATCTATAGACTTTATTCCACCAAAGAAATCAATTAAGTCCTGTCCAATGTTTTGTAAAGTAAGATTTCTCTCTTTTAATATATTCTCAGGAACATTTCCTAAACCGTTATATTTTTTTGATAGTTCACGAACAATATCCAATCTTTTCTGTAAATTTAATTTTGATTTTCTAAACCTTTCTTGAGGTGTTTTATAGAATCGCCAGTTCCAATTATTTCCAAAAATCCAAAACTTACTGAGAGATGGCCAAGTTTCATCAGTCCAGAGAGATTTGGGTTTATACTGAGAAACAATATTTTCTATAGAATAAGTGTAAGTTTTTAAGTTTACTGTTATTAATACTTTCTTTTTTCCATATTCTCTTGTAAACATAAGTATATTCGGATTTTTATTTGTTAGTATTTTAAATGAACCTTTTCTGAATATAGGTTGTTTTGCTAACCCTAATATCTTCTTGTAAAACTCTTTCATTTCTTCGTCATATTTAGTCCACGGTATTGAGGAAATCCCATAGCTACAATATGCATAATCTAAAATCGCCTCTGGTTCACCATTAAAAAACATCGGTATGCCAGGAAGCGTTGCCATAAGAACTGCAAAAACCTTTACTTCTTCTTTTTTAAGATAACGCAATTTTTCTATTCCGTTTGGGTTTTGATGGTCAATGTCTCTTATATCATGACTATCCTTAAAGATTATTCTTGAATTAAGATTTTTTTCATTATTTTTAAGATAATTTATAATTTCTTTGACTGGTTTATTCCTTTTAAGGACGTCGTATAAAATATGACTTAAACTTGCATCAAGTGTAACATCAATATCACAGGCTTTTAGCTCATCTCGTCCCTCATCACCGAGTAATTCTCCAATAAAAACAATATCAGGAAATTCTCTTCTCAATTTTGTAACAAATCTCTTCCAGAACTCTTCTGGAAATGCCTTATCAACATCTTCTTGCCTTTCTTGATACCAGTTCTGTTTCATCTTATATTTTAAAAGTCCTAATGGTGCATCAAGAAAAAGCCCGTCAAAACCGAACTTCAACAAATATCTGGCAGAATTAATCAAATATTCTGGAACTTCGGGATTTAGGAAGTCAAACTGAGCAAGGTTGTCCCATTCATATTCCCCTCGTCTATCTGTTGCACTAATAATATTGCCATTTTTATCTTTAATAAACCAATTTGGATGCTTTTTACAAAGCTGACTTCTCTTTGAAACATGATTACCAACAAAGGTTGTTATAACTTTCATATTATGTTGATGCACTATTTTAATCAGTTCTTTTAATTCTCTTTCTGTTCCATACCGTTCCTCAATTTTCTTTGGATTTAATATAGCAAAGGGCGTTGTTCCATTTTCATTTGATACAACTCCGGTAAGATAAATAGTCCCAACTCCCATATTCCGAAGTCTTGGAATATCATTTTTAATATAAGCAAACGTGCTCATTTTAGAATCAGAAGGGACATAATCTTTAAGTATTATCTGATAAATTGGCTTTTCTTTAAGCCAATAAGAATGACTCTTATTTGTGGAAACACTTCTATCGTGCAGTAATGCCTTAGTAATATCTCCTTCTTTTAAGAAGAAGTGTCCAAGGATTTCCATAAAAGCAGTTGTTATATTTGTAAAGATAAGATATTTTAGGAAAGGTGTAAGATAAGAAGTGTATCTGAATGTATTAAGAAGTATACCTGAAATAATTGTAATAACAATATTAGACACCGGAGCAGAAAGATAAAACCATAAACCTGGAGGTCCTCTCGGTTGTTCTTTTTTATAAGTTACATCGCTTAATAGGTTCACTGTTTCTAACTCAATTCTTTTAATCTTAGCATAGATATAATGAGCAAACTCGTGAGGCAAAATAGCACCTATAAATAAACCCCTCATTATCCAGTTTATCCATAAGTATTCGCTATTTTCCGGTACAAGATTGGCAATAAGGGTTTTGGCGTGATTTTCTTTATCAAACTCATCAGCGGATGTTTTTTCTTTGTCTTCTCTTAAAATCCATATGTTTATATCGCCTTGCAAGTATGCGTAAATAATCAATGGTATCAGGGCTATGGCACCTAAAATATAAATCTGCCATCGTTCTGAAATCACTCCTTTATAATATCCTATAAGTATTCCTGCAGAAACTCCTATCGCATACAAGATTGGTATTAAATCAGATAGGCTAATTCCTCTTTTAAGCCATGTTTCCTTCTTAGATATATGCAATGAGGTTAATTGTGTGAATTCTAAATTATGTGCCTTAGCAACAGCTGAAATTGTGAGTTTTCCATCAATAACATTTATACCTCCAAGTAATTCTGGATATTTCTTAGATGCTCCTTTAATACCTTTTTTGGCTAAAGCAACTGTATATGGTAAAGTAACCTTTTCAAGCATTGGTGAAGCAATGAAACCTACAGCTGCTGGCATATTGGCTACGCAGTAACGAGTGTTTCCGAATTTATCTATGAATACAGGTTTTGTATGGGTAGTTGGTCCACTTAATGCTATGTTTCCACCTTGGTCTATTGCTACATCAATTATTACCTTTTTGCCACCAATCTTAGATAATATATCTTCATCTATTAATACCGGTGCTCTTGCACCTTTTTTATAAACCGCACCTATTATTATCTTTGCTCTTTTTAACTTTGCTATTAGGTCTCTTCTTTCTACTTCAGAATTTAGAATGGTTATATTTTCAACGCCTTTGTTTTTAAATAGTTTCTTTAAGTTCTTTCTCCTTTCTGGATTTATCTCTGTAATAGTAACATTAGCCTTCATCCTTGATAGAGTGATAGCAGCATTTACTCCTACAACTCCGCCTCCTAAGACAACTGTTTCTTTATCTTTAAGGGAAATCTTAGGAACTTCAGGATATCTTTTTATAATTTCTTTTTGTTGTTTTCTATCAGTAATACCTTTTGTATAAAATAATGACTGATATGCAGCAAGAATTCCAGCTACTTCACTCATAGGTTCTAAAAGAGGTGTTTTTCCATTTACATCAACAGTTTCATAACCAATTGCTATACATTTATTCTTCATTAAATATTCTGTTAATTTTTTATTTGAAGCTAAATGAAGATAGGTAAATATAATTTGAGATGGTTTTATTAACTTACATTCTTTAGGAAGAGGTTCTTTTACCTTCTTTATCAAATCTGCTCTACTGTAAACCTCTTTTAAAGTATCTACTATTTGAGCACCTGCTTGTATGTAACTTTCATCTTTATACCCGCTTTTTCTTCCAGCATTCTTTTGAACAATAACCCTTATAGCGTTTTTAGTTAGTTCTTTAACTCCTTCAGGTGTAAGGCCAACCCTTGTTTCAGCTGGTTTTATTTCTTTTGGGACACCAACAACTAAAGGTGATTGTTGAGCTAAAATGCTATTTTCATTCTTGCGGTTATCTAATTCTTTAAGTGTTGGTATCTGATTTATCTTTTTTCTTTCATCATCGTTAAACTCTTCTGGTAACTCTATGGGTAAATCAAGTTTTTTTAATATACTTATTGCTGATAAAACAAATGGTCTATTTTTCTTGTTAGAAATATCGTTTCCATTCGCTATTCCAAATGCACGTTGAGTGCCTTCAATTCCGTTTACAAAATAATATCGGAATGAAATATAAGGTTGACCGGATAAATTACCAAATCTGGAAATAAACTCATTTGAAATCCAAGAGAAATGAACCACTCCAAAACATACTAATTTAAGTTTAGGGTAAACAGTAACTCGGGTAATATTATTCTTTATAATTAACTTCAGTAGTTCTCTGCCCGTAAGTTTATCCAAAATCTTATTGGCTGGTAACTTTTCTCTTTTATCTACAGCTATTGTGATATCTTTAATGTGTTTAATATATAACAAATTGTCTTGATTTCTTCCTTTTTTCTTTCTATTCATCCCTACCATTACATTCATATATTTTGCAATTATATTGTTATATAAAGCATGTAGACCCATTGCAATTGGAAAAGCCCATATCCCTATATTAGGGATAAGATATGCACTTCTAAAGGCAGCTCCTAAAAACATAAAATAAAAGATATGTTTTAGAGTAGTATCACCATAATCAATGACTTTATCTTTTTTCCATTTGTAGAGGCGGGAATGGGATGCGCCATAAAGGTAAGAACTTAAGAGGTAGAACCATATAAAATGCGAAGCATCTAAAAATCCTAAGGTTGCCAAAAACCAGGGTAAGAAATTAAGTAAAATAGCTGAAAATATTCCTTCCTCAACTAAGAAACTCCATCTTACAGCAGTCTCAAGAGTTATCAAATTTCTGTTGATAAGACCTTGCCAGAGCCATCCAATAAATCCCACAAATCCTGTGTTATTTCTTGTAAAGCTATTTTTACTTAAAACAATCCGTTTACAAGCATTTATAATCTGGGATATTTTGGAAAGAGAAAGATTTAGTCTAATGGCTATTTCATATTGTTTTTCACCTCTAATATAAGAAAGAAATATCTCTCTGTCTCTTTGAGATACCTTACTAGCCAAAATAGTATTGATTCTATCTATCTTCTTTTTTGTAATAACTGGTCTCTTTTGGAAAGTTTTTGTCCGAGGTATATCCTCTTCTGTTACATCTGCCATATAGCCTTTATGTCCTTCGGGTTTTTCAGAAAATATATCTTCATATAGAATTTCTTTTGCCTTGTATTTCCTTCTACGCCGAATATAATTAAACATAGCTCCAATTATTCTTCCATATCTTCCTTTACCTTTAGATGAGATATATGTCGTAAAAGAAACCCCTCTTTCTGGATCAAAGCGCTCAACACATCTTCCCAAAGCTATCAATCCTACTTGTTCAAACTCTTGTTGGTTTATATCAGGGTTTTGTTTATGACATCTCTGAGCATGGTAACTGACTACCTTCCTAAACCCTTCTACCATTAC
>CAYYAU010000046.1:0-8151 GCA_964469765.1 uncultured Clostridia bacterium
AAACATGGTAATCTCCTAACCTCTTTTCTTGTGGTTGGAGAAAGATAGAAATGAAACTTTTCTGGAAGATATTTACACGTCTATTTTTTCTTTTTATCATTTTAAGCATAATAATTACATATCTTCTATTTGTAACAAGGACTTCTGAAGTAGAAAAAGGCATCTTAAAAAATATTGAAACTGTTTGCAATTTTCTATCAAAAGAGATAGAAAAGGATTATTTAGAATCCAAATGGCCATTTGGACTATTTTTTGATGTATTACAGAATAGAAAGGATTTTATATTCTGGTGGATAGTTGATGATAAAAGAAAAATATATTTAGCTAATAAAACGGAGTTTATAGGTTATTATACTTATGATTATATTCCAAAACTATATTATAAAAGAGAAAAAAATATTTTTCTAAATTATAAAAAGAATTATGGGATTTTTATAAAGCCTCTTAATCTACAAGAAAAAAAATGGTCTTTCTGGGTATGTTTTTCATTGACAGAGGTTTTAGAAGAAAGAAAAAAGATTATTCTTTTGGTTCTTGTATTTGGATTATGTGTTCTGATACTACTGGGAGTTACACTTTATTTTACAATTATTCACGTTACCAAACCATTAGAAGAACTATGTAAAGGAACTGCCAAGATAAAAGAAGGTGAATTTGGTCATAGAGTGAAGGTAGAATCCAAAGATGAGTTAGAACAGCTTTCGCATTCTTTTAATAAAATGGCAGAAAGCCTTGAAAACACCACAACTTCAATAGAATTTCTTAATAAAGAAATAGAGAAACGAAAAAGGGCTGAATATACATTAAAGGAATATACAAAAAAGATTGAACAGATAAACAAGGAACTTGATGATTTTACATATATTGTTTCACATGATTTAAAAGAGCCTTTAAGAGCAATTGAGGCTTTTTCTAAATTTATAGAACAAGATTGCAAGGATAAGTTAGATGAGGAAGGAAGAAACTATCTTCATAGGATAAGAGTAAATACAGATAGAATGAAAATGCTTATTGATAATCTTCTTGAGATTTCTCGTATAGAAAGAAGGAAAAATCCGTTTGAAGAAGTTGATATAGAAGAGCTCATAAATGAGGTAAAACTTAGACTGGAATACACTATAAAAGAGAAAAATGCAAATATAGTAATCAAAAAGAGGTTACCTAAGGTATTTTGTGATAGGATAAGATTAGAAGAGGTCTTTTTGAATCTTATATCTAATGCTATAAAGTTTGTTGAGAATAAACAACCTCTGATCGAGATTGGTTGTAGGGAAAAAGGAAGATTTTATGAATTTTATATAAAGGATAATGGTCCTGGTATAGAAGAAAAATATTTTGAGAAGATTTTTGATATCTTCCAAAGATTAGGGAAAAGAGAAAAACACGAAGGTACAGGAGCGGGCCTTACAATCGTAAAAAAGATTGTTGAGATACATAAAGGAAGAGTATGGGTAGAATCAAAGGTCGGTGAAGGTTCAACATTCTATTTTACTATCCCAAAAGAAAAAAGATTTATTTTAGAAAAAAAGAAGATTGGAGAGATTCTTATTGATAAAAACATTGTTACTGAAAAAGAGATAAAAGATGCGTTAGAAGAACAAGAAAAACATTCCGGAGGAGAAGATGATGGAAATCCAGAAGATTATAAAGATTTTACTTGTTGAGGATAGCCCCGATGACATTATTATTACCCAACGAGCCTTAAAAGAAGCAAAGATTATAAATAAATTATATATAGTAAGAGATGGACAAGAAGCATTAGATTTTCTCTATCATAAAGGGAAATATGAAAATTCCGAACTTGCTCCCAAACCTGGTTTAATTCTTTTAGATATTAATATACCCAAAATAAATGGTTTAGATGTTTTAAAAAAAATAAAGGAGGACCCTCATCTAAAAAAAATCCCAATAGTTATGCTTACAGTTTCAAGAAGGGATGAGGATATAATAAGTGGTTATAGTAATGGGTGTAATAGTTTTATACAGAAACCAGTTGAATTTGAAAGATTTGTGGATATAGTAAAACAGATTGGTTTATATTGGGGAATATTAAATGTTGAATCACCGAATAATATGTCTAATATCTTGGATGAAAAATAAATAGAGGAGGATTATATGCCAATAAAGATATTACTAATTGAAGATAATCCTGACCATGTTTTAGTTACAAACCACATTTTAAATAACATTGATGGTGATTATCAACTGGAAAATGTAAGAGAAGCCCAAGAAGGAATAAAGAGAATAAATGAAAAAAAATATGATTTAGTCTTATGTGACTACAGATTATCTGATAAAAATGCTCTTGAGATTCTAAAAGCCGTAAAAAAACAGGGTAAGGATTTACCCTTTGTGGTTGTTACCTCTGCTGGAAGCGAAAAGGTTGCTGTAGATATAATGAAGGAAGGCGCATACGATTACATAGTAAAGGATGCTTCATTTGAAGATGTTTTGCCCATTGTTATTAAAAATAGCCTTCAGAGGTATAAAACAAATAAAGAAAAAGAAAAGTTTGAACAACAACTTAAGCAATATCAAGCAATGGTAGAATCAGCTCATGATGCTATATTTTTTAAGGATTTAGAAAGTAGATACAGAATTGTAAATAATAAATGTTTAGAGGTATTAGGGATAAGTCGTGATGAGGTTATTGGAAAGAACGATTATGAATTGATACCTAATCAGGAAGAAGCAAAAAAAAGTGTTGAGGATGATAAAGTTGTTTTCACAACAGGTAAACCTAAAGAAATTACAAAATATATGACTCGCAAGGATGGGATAAAATACTGGTTTCACACAATAAAGGTTCCTCAGTTTGACAATAAAGGAAATATTATCGGTCTTGTTGGGATTGCACGTGATATAACTGAGATTAAAAAGAAAGAAAAAGCTCTTGATGAGGCATATCAAAAGCTTAAACAAACCCAGGAAGAGCTTATTCAATCCGGAAAGATGGCAGCAATGGGACAACTAGCAGCGGGTGTTTCACATGAACTTAATCAACCTTTAACTGGAATTAAAGGTTTTGCTCAGGCAATACTTATGGATTTAGATGAGGAAAATCCTCTAAAAGAGGATGTAAAAAAGATTGAAGAGCAGGCTGATAGAATGGATAAGATTATAAGAAATATTCGTTTATTTGCAAGGAAATCAGATTTCAAAATGGAAGAGATAAATGTTAATCAACCTATTGAAGATTCCTTAATGCTTTTAAATGAACAACTTAGAATACATAATATACGTTTACATAAGTTTTTGTCCAATAATCTGCCGAATATAAAAGGAGATCACAATCAGCTTCAACAGGTATTTCTCAACCTACTTACAAATGCTAGAGACGCTATTGATAAATTAAAAAGGGAAACCGGGGGAGACATTATAGTAAAAAGTTACTTAAGTGAAGATAAAAAATATGTAGAGATAATATTTCAAGATACAGGATGTGGGATTTCTAAAGAGAATTTAAGAAATATTTTTAATCCTTTCTTCACAACAAAATCTCCAGATGGTGGAGTAGGATTAGGATTGTCTATAGTATATCGTATTATTGAGAATCATAATGGAAAAATAGAAGTTGAAAGCAAAGAAGGAAAAGGTGCTACTTTTAGGATTATCTTACCAATCTTTAAAGAAATAGAGAATGATATGTAGAGAAAGAAACCTTTAAATTCTCAATAATAAGATACTGTTTTTTCTAGCTGCACAAGCTCCTATTACTTGCTATTTTTAAGGAGAGAAACATGGAAAGGACAAAGGTTCTTGTTGCTGATGATGAAAAAGTAATAAGAGAACTTTTTGTAAGGTTTCTTAGCGGATATAATTACGAAGTTTTTACAGCAGTTGATGGGTTTGATGCTCTTAATAAGCTTAAAAGAGATAATTTTGATGTATTAATTACTGATATTAAGATGCCAGAAATGGATGGAATGGAGCTTATACATAAAATAAAGAAAATAAAAAAAGATATAATTATTATTGTTATAACAGGTTATGGAACGATAGAAACAGCCAAAGAAGCAATAAAACAGGGATGTTTTGATTATATTACAAAGCCCTTCAATATAGAAGATATCAATATTGTTATAAAGAGAGCATTTGATGTTCAGAGACTTTTTGAACAAAAGAAAAAACTTCAAGAACAGATTCAAGTTACTGAGAGACTTGCCTCACTTGCACAGATGGGCGCTGGTGTAGCTCATGAAGTAAATACAGTACTTACTTCAATAAAGCTTTTTCTTGAAATGCTTAAACCTAAACTTAGAAATATGAAAAAAGAAGTTCGAAATATTGGTTTAATATTAGAGGAAATCAAACGGGCAGAGGGATTAATTAATAGATTCCTTAATTTTACAAGGCCTATTAAACCTGAGTTTATTAAAGTGGATATTAACAAGATTATAAAAAGGAGTCTTGAATTTTTAAACTATAAATTTGCACAACAGAAAATCAATATTTTATATGAGTTAAATGAAAGAATACCAATGATTATTTGTGACCCGCATCAGATGGAGGAAGTTTTTTTAAATATTTTTTCAAATAGTATTGATGCAATGCCTCAAGGAGGAAATCTTACAATTAGAACCGAAATTACTGAAAATAAAATGGTTATTACAGTATCAGATACAGGGAGAGGAATTTCTTCTGAGAATTTACAAAAACTTTATAATCCATTTTTTACAACTAAATTAGGCAATGTGGGTTTAGGTTTATCAATAGTACATAGAATTATTGAAGAACATAGAGGAATAATAACAATAGAGAGCAAGAAAAATATAGGAACAACTGTGAAGATAGAGTTGCCTATTCAGACGACAAAAGTTAGAAAAACCAAAAATTAAAAATCAAAAATGAAAGGCTATTTACCATAAAAACAACATCCCTAACAGAAGGACAGCGGTGTAGTTCTTCAGTGTTTCGGGAATGGTTTTTTAATAGATTAAAGGTTTTATATCCCATATTCCATAGAGTAATTGTAATCCGCCTTACTTGTGGTGGAGGAGTTGCTTTATTTACGAGGCAGTTTAGTTCAATATAATGCCTAAAGTAGATTTACCAGTAGTATGGAGAGGAGTTGACAGAAAAATTGATAGCCAAATGCTAAGTAAAATACTTTTTATTTATTAGGAGACAAAATTATTATGCAACAATCACGTATTTTAGTAGTGGATGATTCAAAGGCTATACTTATTATGATGAAAGAATTTTTGGAAGAATTGAGTTATAAAGTTACAACAGCCTTATCAGCTAATGAGATGTTTTCCTTGATAGAAAAGAAAAAACCAGACCTTTTGATTATGGATATAAGAATGCCAGGAATAAGTGGACTTGATGCGTTATCAAAAATAAAAAGAATGGATTCCAAGTTACCTGTTATACTTATGACTGCATATGGAAATACCCAAATAGCTATTGAAGCTATGAAGAAAGGTGCATATGATTATATCACTAAACCTTTTAACAAGGATGAGTTTAAAGTTTTGATAAGTGAAGCCCTTAAATCTGGAAAAATGATGAAAGAGGCGGTTTTCTATCAATCTAAAAAGTATAATTTAACCAATGGTGTATGTATCATTGGTGATACACCTCAGATGCTTAAGATTTACAAGACCATTGGTCAGATTGCTGATACTAATGCTACTGTCCTTATCAGAGGTGAAAGTGGAACTGGTAAAGAGCTAATAGCACGAGCAATATATCAGAATTCGTCAAGAAAGAATAGACCGTTTCTTGCAGTAAATTGTGCTGCGATACCAGAAACACTTCTTGAAAGTGAACTTTTCGGTCATGAAAAAGGTTCTTTTACAGGAGCTATTTATAAACGTATTGGTAAGTTTCAACAGTGCGATGGAGGTACTATATTTTTAGATGAAATAGGTGATATGTCCCTTTCTACACAAACCAAAATTTTGCGTGTTCTTCAGGAGCATTCATTTGAGCCAGTTGGAAGTGAAAAAACTATAAAGGTGGATGTTAGGGTAATTGCCTCTACTAATAAAGATTTACAAAAAGCGATAGAAAAAGGAGAATTTCGGGAGGATTTATACTTTAGACTCAATGTGATAACTATTTATTTACCTCCATTAAGAGAAAGAGTAGAGGATATACCGCTTCTTACAAATTACTTTATACAGAAATTCAATAAAGAATTTAATAAAAATATCAAGAGGATTACTTCCGAAGTAATGGATAATTTAAAGAAATACAGCTGGCCGGGTAATGTGAGAGAATTAGAGAATACTATCCAGACAGCAATAATTATGAGTAAAAAAGATATACTTTTATTAGAGGATTTTCCTTTATTCTCTGGTAAACCGATTCTATCCACAAACTCAGATTCAATTAATGATTATGAAAGGGAATTTCGAAATATTCTTGAATCAATTCTTGAAGATTCAGCACATATCTTTTCCAATAACCTTTATAAAGCTATTATGTCAACTTTAGAGAAAAACCTAATTAAAGAAGTTCTTTGGAAAGTTGGAAAAAACCAAACTAAAGCAGCAAAGATTCTTGGAATTAGCAGAAACACACTCAGAACCCGAATGAAAAGGTATTTTCTCATACGAAACAAAAAGAATATTGACAATCAATTCAATAAAATATAGACTTTTAATAAATAATTATTAATGGAGGAGTTATGAAGAGAAAAAAAGAAAGACGTAGACCAATTATATGTCCTTATTGTGGAAGAACCATGGTATGTATGGATCGTTTTGAATCAGTCGCCAAGCGAATTAAAGGTTTATATGTTTGGTATATTTGTCCTCGCAGAAAAGGGGAACAGGGTTGCGGTCATTCTGTCCTATGGGAAATTTCTCCTAAGTCAAAAAGGCCAGCAAGGGTTGTTACTTCTGTTAGATTTAAAAGAGGAAAGTAAAAAATTCTTTAATAAAGAGAAGCATCTTTTTCAGTGAATTACTATTTGATTTCTCTCCTATTTTTTGTACTTACGCTCAATTTCATCCATTGTTGCTAAATGTCTGCACATCTTTTTGCTCAAATATTGACCAGATAAATCCTTTCTTTAAGAGGTTTTTTAATATCTTATTTTTTACCCCACATAAATAAAATTAATTACATATTATAAATAGTATTCTATTTTTCATTTAAAAAAATAGGTTTTTATATTTCAACCCAACCTGGCACGGTTCTTACTTCTTAAATATAAGTAGAAGGGGTAAGGACTAATGAAAACCTTAAAGATAATAATGGTTGGGTTAATAATTGGATTAAAAATATATAGTTTTGAGTTAGCAAAAAATTTAGAAGGAGATGTCTGGACTGTTGGAAGTAATCAGTATAGAAATAAAGATATCTCGATTATAAAGCAGAACCCTAATGTTGTAAAAGTAGCCATTATAGATTCTGGTTGTAATATTACTTATAAAGAGGCCATAAGCTTTATTGATGGGACTATAAAGGATTATAATGGACATGGAACACTTATGGCAAGAATAATAAAAGAGGTGTTTCCAGAATCGGAGCTTTATATAATTAAAGTAATAGGAAAAGACGGTTTTATAATAAGCGAAGAGACACTAATTTTTGCTTTAGAATGGGCGATATTAAAAGAAGTAAATATTATAAATATGTCATTAAAGATTGAAAATTCAAAGAAGTTACACAATGTAATAAAAAAAGCATATAAAAAAGGTATCATAATTGTTGCTGCAGCAGGAAATAGCACTTCGTTTAGAGAGTCTTTATACAACGCCTTGGTATCTGAAAGTTTACAACTTCACTTTTCCTATACAGGATTAATAACCGAAATACTAAATACTAAATATGAAATACAATATGCAGTGATACGCGATATTAATTATCCTGCAAAGTATAATGAGGTTATATCAGTTGGTGCACTTGATAGATACGGTAAGGTATATGAAGGTTCTGTAAAAGGAGGAAAAGTTGATTTTTTCTGTAAAGGTTATAAAGATAAAAAAGCAGGCACATCTATAGCCTCAGCCTATGTTACAGGTATTGTTGCAAGAATAATTTCAAAACATCCGACTTACAATATAGATGAGATAAAACATACCTTAAAGAATATCTTAAAGAAAAAGAATAAGATATAAACACTCTCCAGTTCCTATAGTTTTTCCCTATTAAAAAATTCAAAAAAAAGCCTTGACAAATAGATTTTAAATAATA
>CAYYAU010000047.1:0-8137 GCA_964469765.1 uncultured Clostridia bacterium
AGATAGAAGTAGAAAGAAGCCTTTTGTATTTTGGGGTTATTTGACTTCAAGTTTTGCAAAGTTAGGATTCCCTTTATCAAAAAGTTGGACTGCTCTTGTTGTTCTTAAGCCTTTTGAAAGGATTGGTAAAGGCATTAGGACAGCTCCGAGAGATGCTTTGATTGCTAGTTCAATTCCGGAAGATAAAAAAGGAAAGGCGTTTGGATTTCATAGAAGTCTGGATACATGGGGGGCGTTTATTGGAGTTGGTTTTGCTTTTCTATTTTTTTATATATTAAAGTTTGGTTTCAGAAAGATTTTATTCATTTCTGCGATATTAGGGTTTATTGCACTAATTCCATTATTAGGGATAAAAGAAATAACATCAAAAAAATCGCACAAAAAAACCTTTCCAAAATTGAATTTTAAAACAATTAAGAATATGCCAGCCACTTTTAGAGGATATTTAGTAACAGTTTTTCTTTTTTCTTTAGCTAATTTTTCTTATATGTTTTTTTTGTTAAAAACAAAAATTATGCTTCAACCCAAAACTTCTAATCTTTTGTCTGTAGGTATACCTATTTTGATGTATTTGTTATTTAACTTTTTTTCTGCTTTATTTGCTTTTCCTGCTGGTCTATTAGCTGATAAATTTGGAAAAGGAAAAATTCTTTCTTTAGGGTATCTTTTATATAGTGGAACATTATTTACTTTTTCTATTGCAAAGGATTTAGGATTTTTGATTTTAGGATTTTTTTTATATGGGGTTTCTATAGCCTTAACTGATGGGAATCAACGAGCATTGGCATCGGATTTTTCTACAACTGAAAATAGAGGGACAGTTCTGGGAATTTTTCATTCAGTTATAAGTTTTGCGTTTCTTTTAGGGGGCATTATTACTGGGATTTTATGGAAAATAGAACCATCTTTGCCTTTTATTTCAGCAGGAATAGTTTCTCTATTGTGTGCATTTAAAATCTCTCAACTAAGAGTTAAAGTAGTAGAAACTTAATGCTACTACCCCTATATTCTAAATCTATGGTTTATAATATGTAATACTTTAAATGGAGGGATTATGATGTCTGTTAAGAATATAGCAATAAAAGCAAAAGAGGCATCAGAGGTTTTAAGGAATATTTCTACTTCAGAGAAGAATAAAGCATTATTAGAAATGGCAAATTCAATAAAACAGAATATAAATAAAATTATAAAAGAGAATAAAAAAGATATTAAAAATGCAAAGAATAAAAATCTTTCCAAGGCGCTGATTGATAGACTTTTCTTGAATAATAAAAGGATTCAATCAATAGTAAATGGTTTATATGAACTTATAAATCTTAATGACCCCATTGGACAAGTAATAAGAGAAATAAGAAGACCAAATGGACTTTTAATTAAAAAGGTAAGGGTACCTTTAGGAGTGGTTGGCATCATTTATGAATCTCGTCCAAATGTTACAGCGGATGCCACTGGCCTTTGTATTAAGTCTGGCAATAGTGTTGTGTTAAAAGGAGGCTCAGAAGCTATTTTTTCAAATAAGGCTATAATTAATGCTCTTAAACAAGGATTAAAGAAAACAAATATACCTCAAGATTCAATAGGTTTTATTCCATCAATTGAAAGAAAGGTGGTTAATGAAATGGTTAAGTTAGATAAGTTTATTGATGTTATTATTCCACGAGGTGGAGAAAAGATGATTAATAAAATAAGGAAATTAGCAACCATTCCTGTTATTGCTCATGGGAAGGGTCTTTGTCATATATATGTACACAAAGATGCAAATTTAAGTATGGCATTGAATATTGTATATAATGCAAAGGTACAAAGACCAGGTGTTTGTAATGCTGTGGAAACAGTTCTAATACATAAAGATATAGCTAATTTATTTTTACCTATTATGGTTGAATCATTGAAAAAAGCGAATGTTGTTATAAAAGGTGATGAAAAAACAACCAAGATTGTTCCTAATGTTAAGAAAGCAACCTCTAAAGATTGGGAAACAGAGTATTTGGATTTAGTCCTTTCTGTTAAAGTAGTAAATTCATTAGCGGAGGCAATTACACATATAAATCGTTATGGCTCCGCTCATTCAGAGGCAATTATTACCCAAGATAAAAATGTTGCTGAGAGGTTTCTTAAAGAGGTAGATGCTTCTTCTGTTTATTGGAATGCTTCAACAAGGTTTACTGATGGTAATCAGTTTGGGATGGGAGCCGAGATAGGTATTTCAACTCAGAAACTTCACGCAAGAGGGCCTATGGGATTAGAAGAGCTTACATCAGTGAAGTTTATGGTTTATGGTAGTGGCCAAATTCGCAACTAACTTACAAACGTAAATCCGTAAATGCGTGAATGTATGTCCGTAGTTCGACTCTTTAGAGTCGCTTTCATTTATAGTTGCCTTATTTATGAGGTTTCTATTGTTTTGTCCGAATGAATCGGACAACTACATTTTTAAAGTTATTTTTGACATTTGGATTTTGAAATTTGGGTTTGGAGAAAATATGAAGATAGCTATTTTTGGAGGCAGTTTTAATCCAATCCATAATGGACATATATCAATTGCAAAAAGATTAAAGAGGATATTAAATTTAGATAAGGTGATTTTTCTTCCTACTAAATTCCCACCTCATAAGAAAATTAAATATGCAACACCTTACCAACGATATAAAATGGTAAAATTGGCAATTCAAAATATTAAGGATTTTTCAGTTTCAAAAATGGAAATTAAATCAACTGTTTCTACAAATTATACAATAGATTCAATAAGAAGGTTTAAAAGAAGGTATAAAAAAAGTCAGCTTTACTTTATTATTGGAAGCGATGAGGCATCAATTATAAATAGATGGAAGAGTGTTTTAGAACTTTTTTCCTTATGTAAATTTGTTGTGATTCCAAGAAGAGGATTCTCTATTAGAAATGTCCCGTTGAATATCAGAAAGAAGTTTCTTATTATTAAACTTCCATTTATGGATGTCTCTTCAAGTAAAATTCGTAAAAAGATTCAAGATGAGGTCTCTATTAAGAAGGATATTCCAAAAGAAGTATTAAAGTATATAACTAAAAATAACCTATATAGATATAAATGAAAAAAATTTTTTTCCAAAGATTTGTTCTTGGGATATTTATTGTTTTGCCTTTTGTTACTTATTATTTTCTTAATCAATCAAGGCTTTTTTCTTTTCTGGTGAATAATAAAAGAATTAATATATTAATCGTAGGATGTGATGAGTTAAAGTATAGTAAACATGCAGACGTTATAATGATTTTAAGTTATTCTCCTATTACGAGATTTTTAGATGTGATTTCTTTACCAAGAGATACAATTGTTACAAGAAAGGTTTTAAGGAAGGCTTTACCTAACTTGTATATAAAAAAGAAAAGAAAGATTAATGAGATATATGCTTATGTTTTTAAAAGAAAAAAGGATGAACATAAGGCTTGCGAAACTCTTAAAACCCTTATTTCTTCTATGTTGAATTTTCCGATTGAGTTTTATTTACAAATAGATTATAAAGGTTTTAAAAATCTGGTTAATACTATCAGAGGTATAAAAGTAAAGATTGACCGAAGGATGGATTATGACGATAACTGGGGAAATCTTCATATTCATTTTAAACCAGGCATATATACTCTTAATGGTCAGTCGGCGTTAGAGTATATAAGGTATAGAGATAAAATATATGGTGACCAAGATAGAATTGATAGACAGCAGAAACTTTTATATTTAATTCTTAAGAAATTAAGCAACCCTTCTGTAGTAATAAAGCTATTTGATGTTGTTGAAATCATGAAGAATAATATATTTAGTAATTTGAACCTAACTGATATTTTTGTGCTTTCTAATGAATTGAGAAATCTACGTAAAAAGAAGATTAGGTTTCAAACTTTACCTGGAGAATCTGAGTATATAAAAGGCATCTATTATTGGAAATTAGACGAAAAGCAAGTTGAAGATATAATAGATGTTATTTCTAAAAGTGATAAGATGTATGAATCTCTTGAAAAAGTAGTGCGGATAAAGTTTGTCCCACCTATAAAGATAGAGATTTGGAATGCTTCTAATTACAAAAAAGCTGCTTATAAGTTACAACTTGCCTTAAGGGAGTATGGATTAGACACTGTTAGATGGGGAAATTATGGAGTTTTGAAGCATTATACTATGGTTATTGATAGAACAGGAGATTATCAGACAGCGTATAAAGTAGCAAGCCTAATCGGATGTAGAAATGTAAAAACAAAGATTGACCAGAGCAAATTAGTAAATTTATCAATTGTTATTGGAAAGGATTTTCCATATACTAAATGGTTAAAAGAAAAATAAATTTTAGAGAATTAGCAAAAGAGTGTGCTTTACTTGCTGAAGAAAAGAAAGCCAAGGATATTGTGGTGCTGGATATAAGGAGGCTTTCTTTTATCACAGATTACTTTGTTATTGCTACCGCAAATTCTTATATTCATTTAGATACACTTTCAGACTGGATAATCTCTAATTTTAAGAAAAACCTTATTTATCCTTTACATAAAGAAGGGAAAGGAACTGCTCAATGGATATTAATAGATTATGGAGGTGTAATAGTCCATATCTTTCTTAAGGAAGCAAGAGATTTCTATCAATTAGAAAAGTTATGGGTAGAAGCAAAAAGAATTAATTTTAAAAAAATATATAGGAAAAAACCAAAAGGGAAATGATAAAAGAAGACCTAAAAAATATTCTTGATAGTATAATTAGGAAGCTCAAAAAAGAGAAAAAAATTTTTGAAATTCCAAATTATACATTAAATATTCCTCCATCTGGGATAACTGGTGATTTGAGCACAAATCTGCCGTTTCTTTTATCTAAACAATTAAACAAAATCCCCCTTAAGGTTGCTGAGGATATTGTTTCTTTGGTTGTCGGTAATAGGTTGTTTAAAGATATCAAGATTGATAAGAAAGGATTTATTAATTTTATATTTACAGAAAAAAGAATTAAAGAAGAATTAAAAAGAATCTGGAATAAAAAATCTTCATATTCAAGATGGAGTATTGAAGAAGGTAAAAGGGTGCTTATAGAGTTTGTTTCTGCTAATCCTACAGGGCCTCTTCATATTGGACATGGGAGAAGTGCGGCTTTGGGAGATACTATAAGCAATGTATTAGAGGAGGTGGGTTATACTGTAACAAGAGAGTATTATGTTAATGATATTGGCAATCAAATAAATTTACTTGTGGAGTCGGTAAAATCCAGATTTTTTGAGTTAAGAAAAATGGATTATCCTTTTCCAGAAGGTGGATATAAAGGTGAATACATCTTTAAGATTGCAAAAGAAATTAAATCAGGTTTTTCAGATGATAGAATTGAAAAAGTTGCTATTAACAAGATTTTAGACTCTATAAAAGAGGATTTAGAATTGTTTAGAGTAAAGTTTGATATATGGTTTTTTGAAAGCAGTCTTTATAAAAAAGGTCTAGTTGAAAGTATCGTAAACACTTTAAAGAAAAAAGGTTTTTTATATGAAAAGGATGAGGCGTTATGGTTTTTAAGTTCCAGATTCTACGATGATAAGGATAGAGTTATTTTAAGAAGAAACAAAAAACCGACCTATCTTGCATCCGATATTGGATATCATGCCAATAAATATCAAAGAGGTTTTGACCAGATAATAGATATCTGGGGTAGTGACCACCATGGATATATTGAAAGAGTTAGATCATCTGTTACTGCTTTAGGAAATGATGTTGAGAAATTAAAAATAATTATTTATCAGATGGTTCATTTATTTAGAGGAGATAAAAGAGTGGCTATGTCAACAAGAAAAGGTGAGTTTGTTACATTAAGGGAAGTGATAGATGAGGTGGGTGTGGATGCTTGTAGATTTTTCTTTTTAAGTAGGTCTTTTAATTCTACTATTGACTTTGATTTAGAACTTGCAAAAAAGAAATCCTTAGAGAATCCGGTTTATTATATTCAATATGCATACGCAAGAATATCAAGTATTTTAAGAGAAGCTAAAAAGAAGGGAATTAAATTGGTTTTTGGAAATTTAGATTTTATAAAAGAAAAAGAGGAATTAGAGTTAATTAAAACATTGGCATTTTTCCCATCATTGGTTAAGGATATGGCATATACTTTAGAAGTGCATCATTTGACAGATTACCTTTTAAAACTTGCAAAGCAGTTCCATAGCTATTATAATAAGTATAGAGTTCTCTCTGATAATAGAGAGATTACATTAGCAAGATTAACCTTAGTTGTGTGTATAAGGATGGTTATGGAAAAAGGTTTAAATCTGCTAAAAATTTCTGCCCCAGAGAGAATGTAAAGAATTAGAAGCAGAAATATCCGGAATCCCGGCATCGTGTATATTTTCAGTATTTTGGTAACAATTTTGTGTAAAAATCCAAAATCCAAATACTACAAAATCCCAAATTCCAAATTTGGATTTTGAAATTGGGATTTTTTTTGACATTATCAAACAACAAAATGTCCGACTGAGGCACCTGCCTGCTGGCAAGGCGGAAAGTAAATATTAGAGGAGGTTTATTATGCTAAGGATGATGTGTAAGTCTAAGATTCATAACTTAACTGTAACAGGAAAGAAACTTCATTATTCAGGAAGTATTTTATTGGATAAAGGTTTGATGAAGGAGGCTGATATAAAGCCTTACGAGATTGTTCTTGTTGTAAATCTGAACAATGGGATAAGGTTTGAAACCTATGCGATAGAAGGAAAAGAAGGTTCTGGAGAGGTTTGTCTTTTAGGAGGAGCAGCGCGATTAGGTGAGATTGGTGATAGGATTATAATTATTAGTTATGCATTTTGTACGGATGACGAGAAATTAAAGTCAAAACTTATCTTAGTAGATGAACATAATAAACTCAAAAAGTAGTTTCCTGATATATTTTATATTCTTTTTTATTTTATTTGAGGTACTCCCGGTTTGTCCAACTGAGATAAGGATTACTCCACCTGATATCTTTCCTGGTGATGTTGTTTTAATCGAAGTGGTAAATACAAGTTCAAAACCTACCTGTCAATTTAATGATAGAAATATTCCATTTTATCTTCAAACCAATAAAGTCTATAGATGTTTAATAGGTATTCCTTGCACTTTACCTCCTGATAAGTATCGTCTTTTCATTTACCACAAAGGTGAAAAAAAATCCTTTGTAATAGTGATTAAAAAGAAGGATTTTCCTGTAAGAGAGATAAGGCTTTCTAAAAATAAACAGGCAATTTTAAAAAAACCAGAAGTTAAGAATGAAACAAAGGTAATAAAAGAAACAGTTAAAGTGGAGAGTAAGAAAAAGTTTTTTTATGGAAAGTTTATTTTACCAGTAGAAGGAAAGATTTCATCTGAATATGGGGTAAGAAGATATTTAAATAAAAGATTCTTATGGGCACATAAAGGAGTTGATATTGTTTGTCCTGTCGGAACTATTGTTAAATCTTCTAACACGGGTAAGGTAATACTTGTAAAGGATGATTTTCTTCTTTACGGAAAGACAGTGATTATCAATCATGGCCAAGGTGTTTATTCAATCTATCTTCATTTAAGTAAGGTTAAGGTAGAAGAAGATAATGTTGTTGAAAAAGGAGATGTTATTGGTTATTCGGGAAGTTCTGGTTTATCAACAGGTCCTCATCTTCATTGGGGAATATATCTTCATGGAGTTGCTGTTGACCCACTGAATTGGATTGAGAGAAAGTATTAACTTAGAAGATAGATAAAAAACTAAAATGAAATATGATATGTGAATACCAATGCAACATAAAGAGTTCAAAAGACAGGAGAAAATGGTTGCGTGATTAAAACAATTAATCTTACAAAGAGGTTTGGTCAAACAGTGGCTGTCAATAATTTGAATTTGGATATTTCTGAAGGAGAAATATTTGGGTTTGTTGGTCCTAATGGTGCTGGAAAGACAACAACTATTAAAATGCTTTCAGGTCTTTTGTTACCGAGTTCAGGCCAGATTAGTATTTGTGGAATTGATTTAATAGACCATCCTTGTGAAGCCAAAAAATTTATAGGTCTGGTACCTGATAATCCCTTTCTTTATCCAAAGCTTACTGCATATGAGTATCTTAATTTTATTGGTGAAATTTATAGTATTCCTATTAATAAAAGAGAAAAAAGAATTAGTTTTTATTCAACTCTTCTTAAAATGGAA
>CAYYAU010000048.1:0-7989 GCA_964469765.1 uncultured Clostridia bacterium
TAGATACATATTGGGACAAACTTTCTGGACAAGAAAGACTTGATGTATTAATGCATGAAGCAATGGCAGACTGGATGCAAAGAGAAAGGCCGGATATACCAGTAGAGGATATAGGTATTGATATAGAGGGATTAAAGGTAAATGAAGCAGAAAGGAGAGCAAAACACAAAGGTGTAAAAATAGATAGAGGATTTGAAGGGCAGGGTAATGATAAAACACATCGGTTAGCTACTTTTGTGGATAAAATTAAGGGATTTTTCTTACCACAACATAGAAAACTGGCTGAATTGTTAAGAAAAGCAGTTGGAGAGCTAGAAATTGGGGAGTTTCAAGGTAAAGATAACGTCTTAAGCAAAATTTTTAGAGGGGAAGCGAAAGCAACTATCAGAGCTCATCAAGGCAGGTTAATTAGTAATGGCACCATTACACTTGAGACCAGGCGGAAGAAACTATATATGGGAATAGATAAGCTTAAGGACGAGGTATCTATTGCCGATGTAGATACTTTGCAGGTTGAAAAGTTTAAGTTAAGAAGTTGGGTATTACCAGCACTAATACAAACAGAGGTAGAGAAGGTAGAGATAGAAGAAGATGGACAGATAAAAACATTAGCCGAGTTAATAAAAGAAAAAGGTATGCGCGTGGCACGTATTGCTCAAGGTATAGACCAAGATATGATTGTGATTGAGATGGTTCAGAATGTAGATGAGGTATCTGTTGAGATTTCTACAGCTGATAACAGGGTAAAAGTTTCTGTTGAGGGACGTTTACAAGCAGAATTCAGTTTTGCCAGACCTATTAATGACAAAACCACCATAAAAGATTTACAGGTTGAGGTTTTTGGCAGAAAGAGAAATCTCCTTGATGTGTTAATAGAAAGAGGTTTCCTGCCTGAAGGCATAAAAGAACAAGATTTAGGCTTTGAGCATGAAGGTGTGCTTGTAATTAATGAAAAAGGAGAAATAGAGGTTGCCCGAGGCGATCAACATAGAAAGATTGAATTTGACCCGTTAACAGGTGAAATTTTAGGCATGAGCTCTTTACATCCGCGAGACCGTGATATAGAAGGTAAAACTGTTCTCAGATTTCATACCCATGGACGATACCATAAACAGTCCGAAGATGTTAATCATTCTTCTACTGATGAGAGAAGTTGCGTTCGGGTTATGCGAAGAAAATGGGCTCGAGCTATGGGATTTTCTGGAGATGAAAAAATTGGTGATGTCGTAGAGGATGACCTATACGAGTTGATTGTTGGAGAATTAAGCAATGGCGACTTTGTTTTGATTTTGCTTTATCTTCATGTAGAGGGAGATACAATTCGTATCAAGGTAATGAGATATGATTCTAATAAAGGTTGGATAACAGTTGACGAATATGTAAGACCTGCTGATGAAAGAGCTGAAGAAGCATTACGCCGGGCTGCTGTTGAAAGAGAATGGTTGCTGCGCCAGGCGGAAAGAGAGGCTAAGAAGAAGCGGTTAGGTATATTTTTACAACAAAGGATAGTGCCACTTGTGAATTTCATAGAGCAGGTAGTAGATAATTACAAAATAGAGCCCATAAGGATAGTGCCACTTGTGAATTTCATAGAGAAGATAGAGCCCATAAAGATAGCGCCACTGCAGATAGACCCCTTTAAGAAGGAAACATTCAAGATTAAAAAGATTAGACTATGGCACAGAGTATTAAGGTACATAGCCTATTTTATTAAAGTAGTGGTGATTGGAGGTTTAGGTATAAAGCCTATTGAAGGCGGTATAGAAAAAATAATATATAAAAAATCATTTATTGAGGTATGGAATAAAGGGAAAGAGGTTAAGATTTCTAAAGAGCATCTTGCAGTGCTTCAAGACCCAGCAATGGGACCATCATTTAGAACGGCTGAAGTCCGAATGGTTTCAAGAGATGAAATGGATAAGGTATCAAGAGGGAGTGATGTTATTAGGGTTGGGAATAAAGTTTTAGTTGTAGATACATATTGGGACAAACTTTCTGGACAAGAAAGACTTGATGTATTAATGCACGAAGCAATGGCAGACTGGATGCAGAGGGAAAGACCGGATATACCAGCAGAGGATATAGGTATTGATATAGAGGGATTAAAGGTAAATGAAGCAGAGAGGAGAGCAAAACACAAAGGTGTAAAAATAGATAAAGAATTTGGAGAAGTTAGTCGAAGAGACATTCTTAAAAAGGCGTTAGGATTTGCTATTATTTATGGAATGGGATGGAAGGGGATTGTTAAAGCAGCAGAGGAAGTGGGTCTTTCTAAAAAGCAGATTGAGAATTTGAAAAAGGTCTACGATGCAGTAAATAAGGTTTTAGAAACCACAGATAAAAACAGATACAGAGACCCAAAACAACAGGAAATTTACATTCGCAATTTAAGAAGGTTATTGATTGGAACAGGTATGCAGGAGTCAATATATATCTATCGTAGTCAGGTGGATAAAAATGGAAAGATACTTGAAAAAGGAGCAAAAGGATTTTTCCAGATGGAGCCATCTACTGCATATGATATAATCCATAACTATATTAGTTATCCAATAAAAATAGAAGATAAAAGAACAGGTAAAACAACTTATCGTCAAGGATTAAGGAGAGAACTGGCAGGTTTATTTAGCAAAGTCACTGGTGGAAAGGTTAAATGGGAAGATGTTGTGAATATGAATAAAGAAGAGTTAGCAAAACTTCTTGAAGAAAATGAGCTTTTTGCAGCCCTGATGGTGAGGTTACATTATCTTAGATACGATAGGGGAGGAAGAATAAGCAAGGTACTGATAGATGAAGAAACAACATCAAAAGAATTAGCTGATATATGGAAGAAATACTACAATACAGAAAAAGGTAAAGGCAAGGCAAGTCAGTTTATTGTAAGATTTAAACTAATACCAGGACAATTTATTTCTGGAATATTGTTAGCTATAGCTATGTTAAGTAGTATGGGGATGTATTCAGAAAAGGGGATAGGAATTCCAGAAGCTGTTATGATTGTAGGAGTAGCAAGTGTAGGATTTATGGCAGGATATGGATTACCAATAGGTTATAGAGTTATAGAGTTATTGGGTTATCGGGTTATTAAGGAATCAAGAGATTTTGAGATTGGAATATTAGAAGAACAAATGGAAGAAATAAAGGCAGTAAAAGAGATAAATCCTTCTGCACAGAAAAAAATTAGAAATATAATAACAAAATCAGAAAAAGAGAATAAAGAATATGCATTATTGTTATTTGGTAAAGAAGGAAGGATAACAAAGGTTATTGAATATGGGAAACCGATGAGGGCAACGGTTTTAGTAGATAATGATGTAATTCAACAAACCCAAAAGAAAGTAAGACCACTTCTTGAAAAAGAATATAGATTCTATGGGCAGTTTCATATACATCCTTCATTTTTAGGTAAACTAATGAAAGAAAAAGGAGTAAGCCCAGAGTATATGTTTGCACCGAGTTTGGAAGACATTATTGGCCAGGAGATGTTAAATAAAGAGATATCTGAGATTTTAGGAATACCTAAGTTTCAAGTAGAGAATCTTCCAAGATATATTGGTGGTATATACAATGGGAAATTTATTATAAGAGAGAGTAATATTATTTCAGCTGAAGATTTAGAGACAATGGTAAGAGAAAATTCATTAGAGTTAACTGTTTTATGGAAGGAAAAAGAAGGCAATATAGAACATTTAGTTTTAAATCCAGAAGAGTTTGAGAAACTTGGTTTATTTAAATTTAGGAAGAGATTTAGTTTAGGAAAAACAAAAGTTTCTTCTTTCTGGAATGAAAAGGAGTTTGAACAATATGTGGCTCAGAAGGAATTAGTTAATAATCTTTATATTGTATTGGCATATAATAAAGCTGGCATTTCTGTTCCGTCAAAGCTCATAAAACAATTCAATAATCCTGTGGTAACTGCAATCAGGCAGCACGGGATAGAAAAAACAATTTCCATAGTAAAACAAGCATTATATACTGAACAAAAAAGAACCCAATCCATTGAATCCATTAAACCCAGAAGCTCTATAAAGCCATTTAATATAAGAGAAAAACTTCTAACGCCTGAAGGGCTTATGGGTAGTGGTATATTTATTGGAGGAATAATAACAGCAATAACTGGTTCAGCATTAGGGATAGTGTTAGGTATTGCGATGAGTATAGAGGCATTGCTTTCTTTAAAGATAAAGGATATTGCCCAACAAGCAAGGTATGAGATAGTTATAGAAAAAGGTATGTATAAGATACGGAAAGAATGGTTTGGTAATAATGTGAATGTGTTTGTATTTGATTTGTCAACATACTACAAAGACAAAATAAAGGTGGAGAAATTTGGAATATATCAGATGATACAAAATATTGTATATTTTGCTCAAAGGCAAGATTTATTAAGTAAAATAAGATTTAGTTTAGTAAGCAATGTGGATGGAATAAATCAGAGTGAAATGGTAAAGGAGGTTAGAGCATGGATGTCTGATGAAGGATTATCACAGAGTATAATTGATAAAATACTTCCATTACCGCAATATGCTGGAACAAAGAATCTTACAATAGATGCCCAGAGATTACTTAAAGAACAAGGATTTACAGAAAGAATCAGTGCGAAATATGTAAAAGAAATAGTTAAAGCATGTTATGGTCAAGCAGGGGTTGTAATACTTACAGATAAACAGAGTAGATGGGAAGAGATACTTAATGCAATATTCTTAAATATAATTCCTGCTGGGTCAAGTATTGATAAGGTTGATGAGCATAAAAAGGTTTATGAGATAATAGCAAGTCAAGCATAAAAATAAGGAAGAACAAATTTTTTCTCAAAACTGTATGGATTTTTTGACGGGGAAATCCAAACACTTTAGTAAAAACGAGAAAATCAAAACTCGCTCTCGTTCCACTTGAGCTCAGACATTGATTTTCTTAAGAAGCAAATATGACAGTTTTTGTCTTTCCCCTAAAATCCATAAATGTTTTTTCAAAAAACTTTGTTCTTCCTGGGAGAGAAAAGTAAAAAAGAAACAAAGGAGGGGTAGATATGAAGAAGATTTTAATTATTGAGGATGATTATGACATTGCACAGCTTCTTAAGTTAAACTTAAAAGCAGAAGGGTATGATGTTATTATTGCAACAAATGGAGAGAAAGGGGTTGAAATTGCAAGAAAGATAAGACCAAATATAGTAACATTAGATATCCTTTTTCCAAGTGGAAAGAGTGGTTTTGAAATCCTAAAAGAATGGTTAAATGATAATAAACTTAAAGATATACCTGTTTTGGTTATTTCTATAGTGAATGAGGATGAGATAAGAAAAATAAGTAAAGATATAAATTATCTTTCTAAACCAATTGATTTTGAAAAACTGAATTTTAGAATAAGGAATTTGCTTAATTAAGATACACTTTAAATATAGCCATTTTTTATATAAAACTTCAATTATGGGAGAAAAAAATGAAACAAAAAATTCTAATAGTTGAAGATGAAGATGATATAAGGAATTTTTTAAAGGAAAGCTTTACAATGGAGCATTTTGAGTGTATAACAGTATCTACAGGGAAGAAAGCAAAGGAATTAGTAAAAAAAGTCAATCCTGATTTGATTATTCTTGATTTACAGCTTCCTGATTTAAATGGATTTAAAATCCTCGCTTCTATAAGACGAGATTGTAATAATGTACCTGTAATAATTATTTCTGGAGTTTATATTAAAGATAAAGATGTTGTAGAAGGATTAAATTCAGGAGCAGATGATTATATAAGAAAACCGTTCTATATAGAAGAATTAATCATTCGTGTAAAAAGAAAAATTGAGAGAAATTCATTTAATCATTAAAAAATCAAATAAATTAATATAATCAATTAATTATTTTTTTCGTCTATCTACGGTATAATTACTTCCTTTTTTCTTCTTTAGGTATTTTATAAGTTCAAACGCAATATCCTTAATCTCGACTATATGAGTAAATTTTTTGTATAGATTATTAATAATCGCAATAGAAATGGATAGTAGTGGAATTTTATGTTTATTTCCTTTTCTATCCACAAAAAGTATAAACTCGTGTTCTTTATCATCTTGTTTATAAAAATCCAACACTTTTTTATCAAAATTTTCTATAATATTTCTTGAGATAGAATTTTCCTTTCCTGGAGAAGTAATAATAACAAAATCATCACTCCCTAAATGTGCAACGAAGTCATCCTTTTTTCCATATTTTCTTACACTATCTATAACAATCTGACTGAGTAATTTTATTATTTTTTCTCCTTCATTAAACCCATACACTTTATTGTAAAACTTCAAATCTTTAATATCTACATAAATATACGAAAATAATTTATCAGAACGAATTAACTTATTCAAAATATAATCTGTAACAATTTCTCCGGGCATATGTGTTAAAGGGTTTATATCACCACTAATGGGAGTTTTTAAGAAAGCATCATTAATCTTTTCTAAAAGAAAAGAGGCATCAAAAGGTTTAGTAATATACTCAAATGCTCCGCTTAAATATCCTTGTAATTCATCAATCTCCTTTTCTCTTATTGTTAACATAATAACCGGAATATTTTTCAGAAATAAATCGGATTTTATTTTTTTACATACTTCAATTCCATTTATTTTTGGGAGACCAATATCCAGTATTATTAAATCTGGATACTCTTCAAATACTTTGTTTAATGTTTCTTCACCGTCCTTTGATTCTATAATTTCATAGTAATCAGAGAGTGTATCTCTAAGTAACTGACGGATACTTTCCTCATCATCCGCAATTAAAATCTTCTTTTTATATTCAGATTTTAAAATAAAAAACTTTTCTTTTTCTATTTCTTCAAGTTTAACAAAGATACTATTTATAAATTCTCTTTCTGGAATATTTTGTTTATATATACCTGTAGGAAATATAGTATTATACTTTCCACTACCTTTATCTAAAGAATAATCGGTTATAATAAAAACTGGAATGTTTGTAGTTGAAATATTATTTCTTATTGTTTTAACAAATTGAATACTTGAAAAATCTTTACAATTATTATCCAGAATTATTAGAGAAGGTTTCTGTTTTTTTAGAAATTCTAATGTTTGTATATATGAATTAGTTTTATGAAGTGAAAAGGATTTTTCGTCAAAGTATTCAATAAAAGCAGATAATAACTGTTTATCATTTGAGATTAATAAGATAGATTTTTTTTCACGTGGTTCTTTTTTTGGGAAAAGTTGCTCTAAATCTTTTATTAACTGTGTGAAATCAATTGGTTTTTTTATAAAGTCAAAAGTCTTTAATTTATAATCTGATTTTGCTTTTTCATCTCCAATAACAGAGGCAACAATAATTGGGATATCCTTTGTTTGAGGGTTTTTACTTACTATATCAATAAATTCAAAACCATCCATTTCTGGCATAAGAAGGTCACATATAATAGCATCAATTATATTTTGCCTCAGTACTTCTAATCCTTCTTTTCCATTATAAGCTTTATAAATATTATATTTAGCCTCCAAATGGTCTTTTATAACTTCTACAAGACTTCTATCATCATCAATAATTAGAATATTTATATTCTTTTTAGCCATTTACTCCCTCATTATATAATATTATAACATTACTTTTTCTTTTGTCAAATAAAAATAATAATTGAAATTTATCTGAGATTTTAATATAATTTATTATATGAAGAGAGTTGTAATAATAAAATGAGAAAATCAATTATATCCAATCTATTAAAATTTTTATTATTAGTTTTGATTCCCGGAATTTTTATTTTTGGTGGAGGTATGATATTTTTAAATATTGGAAGCAATTTTTTTATTAATCAAATAAAAGAAATTCAAATAAATGAACTAAATAAATTTCTACAAATCAGTAAACAAGGGAAAGATATAAATGATGACTTATTAATAATAAATTATATGCAAAGTGCTGTAAAAGTTAATCCAGAGATAGTTTATTTAATTCTTAAAGCAAAGAATAAAGAGGGATGATCTTCTTTCCAAAGATTGATA
>CAYYAU010000049.1:0-7955 GCA_964469765.1 uncultured Clostridia bacterium
GATTTTGAAAATTTATTTTCCGCTTGGAGAAAAGAAAAACAAAGATACAACAAAATGTATAAATTTTGTTCAGAATGAACAAGTTGAATATTGAAAGGAGAGTAAATGAAAAAGAAAATTTTGGTAGTGGATGATGACCCTAAGATTATAACATTATCAAAGTTTATTTTAGAAAAGAACGGATACGAAGTCCTTACAAGTAATGGCGGTAAAAAAGCAATTGAAATGGCTAAAAATGAAAAGCCTGATTTGATTATTTTGGACATTATGATGCCTGAGATGGATGGGTATCAGGTTTGTGAGCGTTTAAAGAAAAATAAGAACACAAAGCAGATTCCTATTATGATGCTTACAGCATTGGATATGGGACAGGATTTTGAAAAGGCATTGAAGAAAGGAGCTGATTGGTATATCACAAAGCCTTTTGAAGCAGACCACCTTTTAAAGAGAATAAACTACCTAATTGAAAAAAAACAAAGATTTAAAAATATAGACATAAATAAACTAAAAACTATTGCTAAACACATTAGAATCGATATTATAAAGATGCTTACAGAGGCTGGTTCTGGACATCCTGGTGGTTCTCTTTCTATTGTTGAGATATTGGTTTCTCTTTATTTTGGTCAGATACTACAACACGACCCTAAAAATCCAAAATGGAACCAAAGAGATATATTTCTACTTTCAAAAGGGCATGCATGTCCTGCATTATATGCATGTTTAGCTCATTGTGGATACTTTCCAAAGGAGGAACTTTTAACTTTAAGAAAGTTTGGGACTAGACTACAAGGTCATCCTGCAGTTGATAAGGGACTTTCTGGAATAGAAGTAGCTTCAGGTTCATTAGGACAAGGACTATCAATTGCGGTTGGGGCAGCATTGGGTTTTAAGTTGAACAACTCTCAACAGAAGGTTTACTGCTTGTTAGGGGATGGAGAGTGTGATGAAGGTCAAGTTTGGGAAGCAGCAATGGCAGCTACTCATTATCGTCTAGAGAATCTATGTGGTATTGTAGATTATAATAATCTTCAGATTGATGGGTTTGTTTCGGATATAATGACATTAGCTCCTTTTAAAGAAAAATGGATTGCATTTGGTTGGGAGGTTATAGAGATAAATGGCCATAATTTTAATGAAATATTTTCAGCTTTTCAGAGATTTTACGATGTTAAAGATAAACCTACAATGATTATAGCACATACCATTAAAGGGAAAGGTGTCTCTTTTATGGAGAATGCTGTTCAATGGCATGGGAAGGCACCTAAAAAGGAACAGGCAGAGGCTGCCTTAAAGGAGTTGGAGTCTTTATAAACTGAATTGTGAATTGGATATTGGAAATTGTAAATTTCAAAATGGGAAAACAGAATAAATTTTACAATTTAATATTTACAATTTTCATTTTTCAATGAAAAAGAAAGGAGGTCTACCGGGTGGAGTGTAAATCAACAAGAAATGGGTTTGGAGACGGTGTTGTTGAATTAGGTAAAGAGGATAATGATGTTGTTGTATTGAGTGCAGATGTATGTGAGTCTACAAGAGCGTCTTATTTTGCAGAACGTTTTCCAGAGAGATTCTTTAATGTTGGTGTAGCTGAACAGAACCTCATTGGAGTTGGTGGAGGGTTGGCATTGGTTGGAAAAACAGTATTTGTTTCCACATACGGAGTTTTTGCAACCTGTAGAGGATTAGACCAGATAAGAACAACGGTTTGTTTTTCTAATCTGAATGTAAAGATTATAGGTACTCACGGGGGCTTGCTTGTTGGTCCGGATGGTGCTACTCATCATGCTTTGGAAGAAATAACATTAATGAGAGCTATGCCTAATATGAGAGTTATTGTACCGTGCGATTCAATTGAAGCTAAAAAGGCAACTTTAATAGCAGGAAGAATTAAGGGTCCTTTTTATTTAAGATTAGGAAGAGAGCCTGTACCAGTTATAACGGATGAAAATACACCTTTTACTCTTGGTAAATGTGGAGAGCTTCACTCAGGTGATGATGTAACAATTATAGCCTGTGGAGTTATGGTATATCTTTCTTTGGAAGCCATAAAGCATTTAGAAAAGGATGGGATTTCTGCAAGGCTTTTGAATCTGCACACAATTAAACCTTTAGATAAAGAAACAATCCTTAAGGCAGCTAAGGAAACCAATGCGATTGTTACTGCTGAGGAACATCTTTTAGCAGGAGGGATGGGTAGTGCTGTAAGTGAATTATTAGTAAAGAACCACCCTGTTCCTATTGAAATGGTTGGTGTAGATTATAAATTTGGAGAGTCAGGAAAGCCTTGGGAGGTTATGGAAGGATTTGGGTTAACATCAACCGCTATATATGAGGCTGTAAAAAGAGTATTAAAAAGAAAAAAGTCCAATTAATTATAAAATAGATACTTATTTTCAACTGGAATAGTTAATGGAATTACTACAGATAGTAGTAATAATTCTTGTATTAATTTTTCTTTTTATAAACGGTTTTCACGATGGATGTAACATTTTAAACCCTATAATCTCTACAAGAGTTTTGGATATCCGTCCTGCTTTATATATACTAACTATTTCAGAATTCGTTGGTGCTATATTTTTAGGCTCGGCCGTCACAAAGACTATTGGCGAGAAACTTGTGCATTTCTCTTTATTTTCATTGTATGTATTAGTAGCAGGGGTTATTGGAGCTATTATCTGGAATCTTTTGACATGGTATTGGAAAGTTCCTTCAAGTTCATCTCAAGCACTGATTGGAGGTATATTAGGTTCTTCGGTTGCCAACCTATTTTATTTACAGGATATGAGTTTAATATACTGGAAGAATGTTTTCTTAATAGTGATAATTCTTTTATGTTCTCCATTTATTGGTTTTCTTATTAGTTGGATACTTACAAAACTTGCATATACTATTCTAATCAAAGTTGAATTCAAAAAAAAGGATATAGTTAGAATCTTCCATCTGGCATCTTTTGTTTTCTTGGGATTGGTTCATGGAAGCAATGATGTACAAAAAGGGTTGGGGGTTATCTTAATTTCGTTTTTGATTGTTGGAGTAAATGGTCCAACTCCTTTATGGATAAGAATACTAACTGCTACAGTATTTGCTCTGGGAGTTTCTAGAGGGGGATGGCGAATAATGAGATCCCTCTCATATAAACTTTATAAAATCAGGTCTTTTTCGGGTTTTATTTCGCAGTCTTCAGCAGCGCTAACAGTGGGTAGTTTAGGATTTATTGGGTTTCCTGTAAGTTCTACGCAGATTCTTTTTTGTTCTTTAATAGGAACAGGAACAGCACTTCAAGCAAAAACTCTTCGGTGGGGATTAATTAAGAATATTTTTATTTTCTGGTTTCTTACAATGCCAATAACAGCTATAATTTCATTTAGTACATTTATATTACTTAAAAATATAGGATAATGAAACTAAACACAAAAAGTAAAGATTTTTTTGAAATGTTACAAGTACAAATAGAAAAGGTAATTGAAGGTATTAACTGTCTATATGAGTTTATTCATAATGTGTCTAAGGAGAATGGTCAAAAAGTAAAGAGAGTAGAGAAAGAAGCAGATGAGATAAGAAGGTTTATAATTAACAAATTAAATAAGGCCTTTGTTACTCCTATGGATAGAGAAGACATATTTAGTCTTTCTAGGATATTTGATGACATTGTGGATTATGCAAAGAGCACTGTAAATGAGATGCTACTTTTTGAGGTTAGGACCAACCCTTACTTAAAGAGAATGGTCAGTGTGTTAAAGAAACAAACCGAATACATTGGAAAGGCTGTTAAAAACCTTAAAAGGGCTCCTAATGAGGCTTTAGAGTTTGCAGCTAACGCAAAAAAAGCGGAAAATGAGATGGAACATTTGTATCATGAGGCTTTGGTAAGATTATTTAAAGAAAGCAATGTTATCTTAATTTTAAAATTAAGAGAAATTTATAGGCACTTAAGTAATGCTGCTGACAGAGCAGATGAGGCGGGAAATAGAATTGGAGACATTGTGGTTAAATCTACTTGAAAATAAAAGTGTGCATATGCATAAATGCTATACACAAGTTGTCACTTAAATAAGGAGATAAATGAAAAGAAAAGAGACAACTACCATTGAAGGAAGAGCTATTGAGATTAAAGGTTCTCTGGCTCGGCATGAAATTGTGAAAAAAGTTGTGAATATATTTATTGAGACTGAATACCGCAAGAAGGGGAAAGGTGTAATATTCCGATATCCGGTAGAAAACATACAAGATGAACAACTTTTTATTGTCAGGCCGGGGCATAAAAAGAACTTTGATTTTAAAGTAGAGGTAGATAAAAGTTTTAGACTTGGAGAGGGAAGTCATATAGAAATTGCTCAGGATTTAAGGGATAAGGAGAAAGAAAATAAACAAAAGCTCGAAAATTTATTAAATGCAATCACTGAGATATATAATTGTTCAGAGAATGATGTTGATAAAGTATTGGCAAAATATCCCGGTTTGGATAGATCGTTTCAAACAGGCGCAAAAGTTGAAGTTATTCTAAAAGTTATTAAGTGGTTGTTTGTTATGGAAGATATTGTCTATTGGGATAATGAAGGGCGTGCATTTTTATTTAATTTCCTTAGATATGTTACGAAAGAAAGTGACGATAGTAGACTCAGAGAGGCATTAGAAAAAATTAAAAATCCAGATAGACTAAAAAGTTTTATGAAAAAGTGTAATATTGAATGGATTCCAGTCAAAGGGAGAATCTTATAACTATGAAAAAGTACTTAAACAAAGTTTTTCTAAAGGACATCATGGAGCTCTTAAAGGAGTTGCCTGATAAATGCGTTGATATGGTTTATGGGGACCCTGACTATAATGTGGGGATAAAATATGGCGATAAGTCTTATACCAAGACCTTTGACGAATATATTGAGTGGTACATTGAATTAGTAAAGGAATCACTAAGGGTTTTAAAGGATACAGGGAATATGTTTTTAATAAATTATCCTAAACAAAATGCTTATTTAAGAGTAAAATATTTAGACAAGGCGTGCTATGAAGTTTGTGAGTATGTTTGGGTATATAATACAAATGTAGGACATACTCCGAAACGTTTTACTACAGCCCATAGAAGTATCCTACATTGTAGAAAAACCGAACATAACAAATTTTATAAAAACAATGTAGCGGTTCCTTATAAAAATCCAACAGATAAACGGATTTTACAAAACTTAGCCAATGGTTCAAAAGGAAGAATGCCATACGATTGGTTTTATTTTGACTTAGTGAAAAATGTAAGTAAAGAGAAAACATTTCATGTTTGCCAGATTCCTCAAAAATTATCAGAAATGTTAATTAAATCCTGCACCATGCCAAAGGATATTGTTTTGGTTCTATTTGGCGGGAGTGGTTCTGAGATAGAAATTTGTAAAGTGCTTAACAGACAATATATCTCAGCCGAAATTGATGAAAAGTATTACAAGATGATTCTTGATAGATTGAGTAAAGGAAAGATTGAGGAGAAATATCGGCTGAATATGAAGAAGTATGAAATTAAAAACATACAGACACAATTAACATTACTTAAAGAACAAAAAGAATATTTAGAAAGCAAGCGGAGATAATATGATAAAAAGTGACCATCCACATATAATACAGCATAAACCTATCCTTTATTTTATATACGGCATATACTTGACTCAAAACAAAATTAATAAGACTATTTACTATAGTTATACAACAAATGCCCACAGATATTGATAAAACTTTAAAGTTTTTAAATAAATTTAAATCTAAATCAAACATTGCAGTTGTATTAGGTTCTGGCTGGCAGAGTTTTATAGATTCTGTAAAGGATAGAAGAGAAATACCTTTTAGTAAAATTCCTTTCTTTCCTCAGCCCAAGGTTAAAGGACATACAGGAAATCTTATATTAGGAAAGATAAATAATAGGAGAATATTTATTCTTCAAGGAAGAATCCATTACTACGAAGGTGTACCAATTGAAAAGGTTACCTACCCTATTAGGACGGTTTCTCATTTAGGGGTAAATAAGATAATCCTTACAGCTGCTTGTGGTGCGGTTAACCCTAATTTGAATATTGGTGATTTAGTATTGATAAAGGACCACATTAATTTAATGGGGGTAAATCCTTTAATTGGGAACCCACTTTTTATAGATTTAAAAGGTCTCTACTCTCTAAAATTAAGAAGATTAGCCAAGAAAGTAGCCAGAGAGAACAAGATAAAACTCATAGATGGAGTTTATTGTGGATTTTCAGGACCAAGTTATGAAACGCCGGCAGAGGTGAAGATGGCAAATAGAGTTGGCGCTGATGTGGTTGGTATGTCTTTAGTGGTTGATGCTATTTTTTCTTATTCATTGGGAATGAAGGTTTTAGCAATTGCATATACAGCGAACAGAAGTTCATCAAATAGAGAATGTTTGACTCATAGGTATGTTTTAGAGGTGGGAGAAAAAATAAAGAACAAAACCACATTACTTCTTAAAAATATAATTAAAAGGATACAATGAAAGTTGACTCTGAGAAACAGTGGATTTTAACACCACAAAATAAAGAGCTTGTTGAAACTATATCTGAAGAGATTAGGGTTTCTCGTTTAATTTCTCAAATACTTGTAAGTCGTGGAATAAAAAGTTTAAAAGAGGCCGAGAGGTTTTTATATCCTAAACTTGATGATATCTATTCTTGTTTTCTATTGCAGGATATGGAAGTTGCTATTGAAAGAATAAGAAAAGCGATTCGTAATAAGGAGCGTATTCTTATTTGGGCAGATAAGGATGTTGATGGAATTGTTGGAGCTATAATAATCTATGACACATTGCGCAGGTTAGATGTGAATTGTAGGTATTATATCCCTTCAAAGGATGAGTATGGACTACAAAAGGATAAGATTAAACAGTTTAGAAAGGAAGGATTTAGTCTTCTTATTACTACAGACTGTGGAACAAATGATGTTGAAGAAATAGAATACTTACACTCCTTAAATGTTGATACAATTATCACTGACCACCATGAAGTGTCTGGAAAATTACCAGAGGCTCTCGCAGTAATAAATCCAAAAAGAGATGGAAGCATATATCCCTATCGGGAGATTCCAGGGTGTCTTGTAGCTTTTAAGTTGATGTTAGGTTTACTTATATCCTTTGAGGATGAGTATAACAAAGAAATAGTGGTATTTGATTTTGAGACAACAGGACTTTCTTCTGTTAATGATGAAATTATAGAAATAGGAGCTTTTAAAATAAAAAATGGTATTGTGAAAGATAAATTTCACGTATTAGTCAAACCAAAAAGCCAGATACCTCCATTCATTAAGCAATTTACAGGAATAAAAGATGAGGATATGGAAGAAGCTTTTTCTTTGAAAGATGCCTTAAAGATGTTTTTAGAGTTTATAGAAGATAATACTTTAATAGCCCATAACGCAAGTTTTGATATAGGATTTTTAAAGGAGAATTGTAAAAGGTTATTTGATATAGAGATACAGAATAATATTGTTGATACATTAGATTTATCTATAAAGATGTTGCCAGGGAAAAGTCATAGTTTAGAGGCACTTACGAAAAGGCTGGGGATTGATGTTTCTGGTTTTCATCGTGCTTTAAATGATGCTTTAGCAACCAGTTTACTTTATTTAGAGATGGAGAATATGAGAAAATCACATAGAAAGACCTTTATTCAAGAAAACTTAGATTTACTTGCATTAGGAACATTTGCTGATCAGGTGCCTTTGGTTGATGAAAACAGAGTGATAGTAAGATATGGAATGGAAGCGTTAAGAAAGACAAGAAGAACAGGACTTACATTACTTTTAGAAGAGTTGGATTTACTAAATAGACAGATTGATGAGAAGGATATTTCTAGGGAGATAGTTCCATTACTTAATTCCTGTGGTAGAATGGGGCAGGCTCATTTGGCTATGGAGTTTCTACTTACTGAAAATAAAAATGATGCAATTGAACTTTTTCATCAAATACA
>CAYYAU010000050.1:0-7938 GCA_964469765.1 uncultured Clostridia bacterium
AAATCTACTTATCCACCAAAAGGACGGCGGATCTAGATTTTCTACTGATTTTTTTTCATTACATTCAAAAAATCCAAGAAAATCTAAGAAAGGAGAAAAAATGCAACAGCAAAAATTAACAGTAGAACCCGTAAAAAAAGAAACATCTTCTTTTAGAATTGGTGACACGGTGAAGGTTTATCAAACAGTTATTGAAGGTGAAAATAAAAGAACACAAATTTTTGAGGGGATTGTGATAGCAAAAAAGGGAAGTGGTCTAAAAGAGACATTTACAGTAAGAAAGATTTCATATGGAATTGGAGTAGAAAGGACTTATCCTTTACACTCCCCTCTTATTGTGAAAATTGAGGTGGTAAAAAGTTCTAAAGTAAGAAAAGCTAAACTTTATTATTTAAGAGAAAAGATTGGGAAAGAGGCTCTCTTAAAGGATAAAAAGAGTTTCTTTGTGGCAGAAAAGAAGGAAGAATGAACCTTTTTTCATTTGATGAAAGATTTAGGAAAAAAGGCTTTAATGTAATTGCTGGAGTGGATGAGTCTGGTAGAGGACCTTTAGCAGGACCATTGGTCGTTTCTTGTGTTGTTCTGCCAAGGGGGCTGAAGATAACCAAACTTACAGATTCAAAATTAATTTCTTCTAAGAATCGTATTAAGCTTTTTGAGATGATATACCATTTTGCTATTGATTTTTCTGTTGTATTTATAGATGAAAAAGAGATAGATAAAATTAACATATTACGTGCCACTTGTAAAGCAGCAGAGAAGGCCATCTCCTCTCTTTTGTATGTCCCTGAGTTAATCTTAATTGATGGAATCCCCTTTCCTTCTTCATATAGTTTTTTATATGAAGGTAAATCCAAATTTATTATAAAAGGTGATACTAAAAGCGCCTCTATTGTATCCGCTTCTATTATGGCAAAGGTGTTAAGGGACATGTTTATGGAAAAAATGGATAAACAATTTCCCAATTATGGTTTTTCTGTACATAAAGGGTATCCAACAAAGATTCACTTAAAAGCTATATCTAAATATGGCATCTGTGATATACATAGAAGAACATATCTTTCACGCTATCAAACCCCATTATAATCTTTTTATTTTTGTTAGAAAATGGATTCAAAATATAGACTTAAAATAGGTAGAAAGGCTGAAGATGTAGCATCTCAATATTTGAAAAGAAATGGATATAAAATTCTTCAACGCAATTATAGAACATCTATAGGTGAAATAGATATAATCGCAAAAGAAAAAAATATTTTGTGTTTCGTTGAAGTTAAATATAGAAAGGATATAGATTTTGGGTTCCCTACCGAAGCGGTTACTAAACAAAAAAGAAAAAAAATAACTCAACTTGCTCTTTGTTATATAAAAGAGAAAAGGATTAGTTTAATACCTGTACGGTTTGATGTTGTTTCCATATTAAAAGAAAAAGAGTTGAAATGTGAGATTATTAAAGGAGCGTTTTTTGCTGACCCAAAGTATGTATTTTAAAATTAGGGGGTAACAATGTCATTGTTTAGATTTGTTAATAAACAATTAAAGAAAATAGAAGAGCTTATTAATCTTAAGTTTTATTCCGAAGCTATAGAATCACTCAACCATTATCTTTATAAAAATAAAAAAGATAAAAAGGCATTTCTGCTTTTGGCAAAGGTTTATTTTGAAAAAGAGGAATTATCCCGAGCAAAGAGTATTTTGTTTAAATTGGTTGATTTGTCTCCAAACGCTACTATTGTAAAAGAAATATTAGAAATGGTTGGCACTAAAAAACTTGCTGATGATAATTATTTAAATGCAAATCCTTGTTTTTCCCCTGATGGAAAAAGGGTGGTTTTCTCAAGTGTGAGAAGAGATACAAATGATAATGGAAAACTTGATTATAATGATAATTCAGGTATTTATATTGTGGATATTGCCTCTGGGAAAGAAAAACAGATTGTCTCAGATAGTTATATCAACACATTTCCAAATTTTTCTCCTGATGGAGATAAAATTGTATTTTTAAGTAGAAGGTATGATACCAATAAAGATGGAAAAATTGACTATTTAGATAACCCGGGTGTTTATATTTTTGATTTAAATACAAATGAACAAAGGTGTTTAGTTTCAGAGGAGTCCTATAATAAATATCCTTCCTTTTCTCCTGATGGTAAAAAGATTATCTATACAAAATGGAAAGGGAAAAATAGTGGAATTTTCCTTTATGATTTACAGACTCAAAAAGAAGAAATGATTATATCTGATGATTATGATAATACTTTTCCTTCTTTCTCTTCAGATGGTAGATTTATAGTTTATGCAAGTTGGAGAAGAGATACGAACTATGACGGAAAAATTAACATATATGATAATAGTGGTATTTTCATTTATGATGTAATTAAGAAAAGAGAAAAAGAGGTTATTCCAGATATTTTCAACAATACCTTTCCTAAATTTTCGCCTGATGGGAGATATATTGTTTTCTTAAGTCAGAGAAGAGATACCAATGAAGATGGAAAAATAAACTCTCTTGATAATCCAGGAGTTTATATTTATGATCTTTTAAAGGAAAAGGAGTATTGTATTGTGGAGGATAAGTATTACAATAAGTTTCCCACTTTTTCTCCCAATGGGAAAGAGATTGCTTATGTAAGTGGAGGGAAAATTTCAACAGGAACTAATATTAGGGCTCTTTTTACCCAAAAGGGAATATATGTAATTGGAATCAATAGAAAGAATAAAAGACAGATTATAAGTGATAAATATCGGGGGAATAAGTATGCTTTATTTTCACCAACAGAAGATAAAATAGTCTATCTTAGTTGGAGAAAGGGTACTTATAGAGGTTTGTATATAGCTGATACGAAAAAGCTCCCTTCATTAAAAGAGTTAACACAAATTATAGATGAGAATCTATAATTGATACGAGGAGTGGGTATGTTTTCTTTAGGGTTAAGTGCTGCTAATTTAGGAATTCAGTCATACTTAGTTAAGGTTGAGGTGGATATTTCTTCAGGACTACCCAGTTTTTCAATAGTAGGGCTTCCTGATACCGCAGTAAAGGAAAGCAAAGACAGGGTTACTGCTGCAATAAAGAATAGTGGATTTTCGTTGCCAAATAAAAAAATTACAATAAACTTAGCTCCAGCTTCAATTAAAAAAGAAGGAGCATGTTTTGATTTGCCTATTGCGTTGGGTCTGCTTAGTGCCCAAGGTTTTGTTTCAAGTGAAGAACTCAAAAGGTATCTTATTTTAGGTGAACTTTCGTTACAGGGAAAAGTTAGGAGAGTAAAAGGAGTTTTACCAATATCACTTTTTATCTCTAAGAAAGAGGAGATTAAAGGAATAATCCTTCCTGAAGAGAATAAAAAAGAAGCAGCTATTGTAAAAGGACTAAATGTTTATCCTGTAGGGGATTTAAATGAGGCGGTTTCATTCATAAATAGAGAGAAGCACATTGATATGTATGGTTTAAATATTGAAGATGAGTTTAATAGACATAAGGATTATTTAATTGACTTTTCAGATGTAAAAGGGCAGTCATATGCAAAAAGAGCTATAGAGGTTGCTTGTGCAGGTGGCCATAATATTCTTCTTATAGGACCTCCTGGCAGTGGTAAGACAATGCTTGCAAGAAGAATTCCGACTATTCTTCCAGATTTGACATTAGAGGAGGCATTGGAAACAACAAAGATTCATAGTATTATTGGATTTATAAATGAGTCAATCTCCGTCATTGGAACAAGACCTTTTCGTGCTCCTCATCATACTATTTCAGATATTGCTTTAATTGGAGGGGGAACTTATCCAAAACCAGGTGAGGTAAGTTTAAGTCATAATGGTGTTCTCTTTCTGGATGAACTGCCTGAATTCCATAGAAATGTTTTAGAAGTATTGAGACAACCTTTAGAGGATGGTATTGTAAACATCTCTCGTGCTACTACATCATTAACATTTCCAGCAAAGTTTATGTTGGTTGCTGCAATGAATCCCTGTCCTTGTGGGTTTTATGGTGATATTCATAGAGACTGTACTTGTTCACCGTTTCAGATTCATAAATATAGAAGCAAAGTATCGGGTCCACTTTTAGATAGGATTGATATACATATAGAGGTTCCTTCAGTAAAATTTGATGAGTTAACAGAGGAGTATGGAGCTGAACCGTCGTTTAGAATTAGACAGAGAGTTCAAAAAGCAAATGAACTGCAAAAGGAGAGATTTAAACATTATAAGAATATTTATTGTAATGCACATATGGAGTCTAGCCATATAAGGAAATTTTGCAGATTGGACAAAGATAGCAAGAAATTATTGGAACTTGCCTTAAAAGAGTTTGGTTTTTCAGCAAGAGCCTATGATAGAATAATCAAGGTAGCAAGGACAATTGCTGATTTAGACCTTTCCGAACAGATTCGTTCCAGTCATATTGCTGAAGCAGTTCAGTATCGTAGCCTTGATAAACAGGTGTTTGTATAACCTTTTCTGATTAAAAGATGGCTTCATACAACAATTTATATAACAAGGGTTTGCTTCAAGAAAGAGTAAAGTTCTTAAAAGAATTTCTAACAGAATGTAGGCTCTGTCCTAGAAACTGTAAGGTTAATAGAATAAAAGGCAATACAGGTTTTTGTGGTGCTGGGTTAAGTCCATGGGTTTCAAGTTATACTCTTCATTTTGGAGAAGAACCGCCTATTTCTGGATACTTTGGTTCAGGCACAATTTTCTTTACTTTCTGTAATTTAAAATGTGTATTTTGTCAGAACTATCCAATCAGCCATTTAGGCAATGGAAATGAGATAAGTGTTATAGACCTTGCATATATAATGGTGAATTTGCAGAAAAAAGGTGCACATAACATTAATTTAGTTACACCTACTCATTTTGTGCCTCAGATAGTTGAAGCAATTCTAATTGCTACTGAGAAAGGGCTTTCCATTCCAATAGTTTATAATTGTGGTGGTTATGAGAGTGTTGAGGTGTTGAGGTTGCTTGAAGGAGTTGTTGATATATATCTACCAGATGCAAAATATTCGGATAGTTTAGAGTCTTATAGATATTCTGGCGTAAAGGATTATTTTCATTATAATAAATTAGCTTTAAAGGAAATGTATAAGCAAGTAGGTATACTTAAAATGAATAAAGAAGGGGTGGCTGAAAAAGGCTTACTGATTAGGCATTTGGTGCTTCCAGAAGGAATTGCAGGTTCAAGACAGATTTTAAAATTTATATCTGAGAGGCTATCAAAGGAGACTTATTTAAGTATAATGGCACAGTATCATCCTGCATATAGAGCATATGAATTTAGTTCCCTTTCTCAGAAAATTACTCAAAGTGAATATAATAGAGTAATTAAATGGGCAGAGGAGTTTGGACTGAAGAACATATTTCAGCAGAGGTTGTAGTTATTTTTATCACTTAGACAAATGGTAAACAATCACCATTTACCCCATACCAAAAATCAAAATTTGAAGTTTAACCAAAATGGAAATTTATCTTTAGATTCTTTTGAACAGTGTATTCAGATTCAGAATAGTTTAAAGGATAAGGTCTCCTTAAGAAGTGTGTTTTCCAATATTTCTGATATTACCTCTATAGGTTGTGTATCTGTATTTTTTAAAGACAACACTGTTCAAACAGCCGTTGTAATTTTAGACTTTCCGGAACTGAAAGTAAAAGAGAGAATCAAAGTAACCAAAAAAGTAAAAAGAGTATTTCCATATATACCAGGATTACTTTTCTTTAGGGAAGGCGAGTTCATTCTAAATGCAATTGATAAGATAAAGGCATTACCTTCTTTATTTATTTTTAATGCAAGTGGGATATGCCATCCGAGAAGAGTTGGGCTTGCTTCACATATTGGTGTAATATTAAACATTCCCACAATAGGCGTAACTAAATCATTATTATATGGAAATTACGAAGAACCTTTAAATATAAAGGGAGTATATACCTTTTTAAAAAATAAAGAAGGTGAGATTTTAGGAGTAGCATTAAGAACGAAAAAAGATAGAAAACACATATTTGTGTCTATTGGAAATAAGATTGATTTAGCACAGTCAATTGATGTCGTGTTAAAATGCACAAAAGATTTTCGTTTACCCGAACCAATAAGATTAGCAGTGCAAGTTGCGAAAGGGATAGACCACAGACTATAGACCATAGACCATAAACCACAGACCACAGACCACAGACTACAGACCATAGACCACAGACTACAGACCACAGACTACAGACATTAGGGGGATAAATGAGAAGAGATTTCAAAAATATAAAAGCATGGCAACATGCCGATGATTTAGCTGTTTTGGTGTATTCTAAAACCACATTTTTCCCAAAAGAAGAGTTATAGGGACTTACCTTTCAGTTAAGAAGAGCTGATGTATCAATACCTACAAACATAGATGAGGGCTCAAGTAGAGAACATAAAAGAGAATACCTTCATTTTCTTTATATAGCCAGAGGTTCTCTTAGTGAGACAAAATATTTGATTCATCTTTCAAATCGTTTAGGTTATTTTAATAAAAATGATTATGAAGAATTAGGCAAACTAACAGAAGAGATTTCGATGACACTACATGGACTGATATTATCTGTTAAGAAGGAGACTCGCCTTGTTTCCAAAATGATTGCAATAATTACCAGTTCACTGGTTATATGCGGTTTAAAGGCATTTACTTAATCTTTACTTTAGTCTGAAGTCTGAAGTCTGATGTCTGAAGTTGGAGAGGAAATATGCTTGTTATTGATATAGGGAATACAACAGTAGCGTTGGGAATATGGAAAGGTAAAGTCTTATTTAAGAAAATAATTTTGCCATCAAAAAAAGAAGAGGATTTTTATTTAAGGCATATGATGTCCTTAAAAAGGAACTTTCCAGAGATTTCATTGCTGGTTATTTCATCTGTTGTTCCTTTTTTAAATCAGGTCTTTAAAAAAGTTGTAGAAAGGGTATTTAATATTAAACCTGTTATATTAAAATGGAAAGATATAGATATAAAAGTGCTTACACAATCGCCACAAAAAGTCGGAATCGATAGACTGGTCAATGCATATGGGGCTTACAAATTATATACTCCTCCGGCAATAGTTATTGATTTTGGGACAGCAACCACATTTGATGTTGTAACAGAAAAAGGAGAATATCAAGGCGGTGTTATAGCACCTGGCGTGGATATTTCTCGAAAAGCACTATTTGAAAAGGCAGAGCAACTTTTTCCGGTTAAATTAATCAGACCAAAGGGAACTGTTGGTAAAACGACAAAACAGGCATTACAAATAGGAATTTATTATTCTATTATAGGGGGGATAAATGAAATTGTAAATAGAATCAAAAGAGAGGTTGGTCAATGTGAAGTAATTGCTACAGGCGGTTATTGTGAGTTGATAAGGAGTAAAGTAATTGATAAAGTTGATAGAGACCTTATATTTAAAGGATTATACCTAATAGGCAAAAAAATAAGAAATAAAAAGAATTTTCAAAAAAACAAGAAAAAATTAAATATAAGTTAAATTATTCGCCATTTTTTTGCATTGACTAAATATTTCAATATGGTATAAATAACTTTTCTATTCTTGGCATTTCCTTCAAAAATATAGTTAGTTTAGCTTCCTAAAAACAAATTTCATTTATATTTTTTTTGAAGATTTCAGGAAGGGAGGTGAGCTTATGAAAGTAAGACCATTGGGAGATAGAGTAATAGTTAAGCCTTTAGAAGAAAAAGAGGAAAAACGAGGTGGTATTATTATCCCTGATACTGCAAAGGAGAAGCCTCAAGAAGCAGAGGTGATAGCTGTTGGAAGGGGTAAGACCACGGATAAAGGTGATGTAAAACCACTTGAGGTAAAGGTGGGAGATAAAGTTCTATATGGGAAGTATTCTGGAACAGAGGTAAAAATTGACAATAAGGAATATCTTATTTTACATGAGGAGGATATTTTAGCAATAATTGAGTGAGGAATCTA
>CAYYAU010000051.1:0-7835 GCA_964469765.1 uncultured Clostridia bacterium
CTGAATTTAAAGTAAACTCTAAATTAATATTATTTTCTTTATTCAAAATATTATCTGTAAATCTTAAACCTTCTTTAAGTCCTGTGTATTCTACCACATCATTTTTCCCTGTTCCATCTCCTGTAATCTTTATTCCTATACTGCCATTTAATATTGAAAACCTACCAATTTTCTTTATTCCTTTAATCTCATAGGTTTCATTTTCTCTAAGAATCCTTAATTCGCTATCTATTAAATACATACTTACTTGACTGTTGTCTACAACCTTTCCTTCTAAAATCTGGAGTTCAAATACACTAAATTCTGTTTTTACATATTGTGTTGCTGATTCAATATTTCCATTTTCATCAAATTTTGGATTTTCCACATAAGTTGTCCCAATACTTGAATTCCATAAAAGATTGTCACGATTGCTTATGTTTATGTTATTTAACCCAAGACTAACCACATCAGATGTTGAAATATCAAGGATTCCTGAAACATTTATCTCTTCTTCAGTTGCTTTATACTCTGTAACCCTAATCATTCCTTCACCAATAAGTAAACTCTGGTAAGGAATAAGCTCTTTTCCCTTTTTATTAAAGACTTCTAATCCGTTTATACTAACGAATACTTTTTTATCTTCTGATAAGACCGGCGTTGAACTCTGCCAACGTCCTCCAATTTCTCTTGTTGATAAGGTTAATTTATCTTTTACTAATTTAATTCTATCTTCATTTGTCCTTCCTCTAACAAAAAGTTCTTCACCAGCCTCTTTTGTATTTGTTAGAATTCTTGTTTGAATCCATTTGTTTTCTTCTTTAACAGCTTCTGTAAATACTGCTTGGAATCTGCCTTTTGGGTCAAAAATAGTTAAACTTCTTTCATCTATTGTAAAATCAATTCCAAAGTATTTTCCTTCCCCAAAGCCTGTTGTTACTTGTTCTATTGCTTCCTGACTAAATGACTTTAAGGCATTATTAAACTCTTCTTCAAACCCATTTACTAATGTTGAGTTTTCACCAAGTTTGTATTTGTATTCCCCTTCTTCCTCAGCAATGTTTTGGATGTGAATCTCTTTTCCACTAAATGTTGCATCTAAATTACCCTTTTCATCCCGATAACCCCAGATTGTATATTTATTAGCCTTATTATCAAAATATCCGATGTATTTCTGGCCTGTCTCTATATTAAATGTTGTAAGGATATATTCATCCTTTCCTTTTGCAAATCTTGCAATACTACCCAACTGCTGTGTATAAACTTCTCCAAATAGAATGTTTCCTTCATCAACCATTAATCCCATCTCTAAATCTTGAAGGTCTTCTAAACCAACTTTACTTAGTTTGTTATGAAGTGCTTCTTCAGTTAAGACTTCAGGTAGTATATCTGAAGTAAACTTACCAGTAACTAATAAAGGTCCTGTTATGTTATAAATACCTCTTAATTCATCCTTTATTTCATTAATATTAGGTATCTGACTTTGGAAGGATAATTCTTGAGACTCATTTATTCCTAAACTTCTAAGTTTGCGTCGCAGAATACCTTTTACTTTATCAGTCAATCCCTCTGCATATTCAAATTTCTGACTATTAAATTTGGCAACTACAGTGCCTTTTTTTAACGTTATTTCTTTCTCATTAAATTTAATATCAACAAGTTTCTTGCCATCTTTATTATAAAGTGCTTTATCCTTTAAGTATTCTGTAAGTTTTCCATCTTCATTCAATATTGGAACTGCAAAGAATTTCCCATCTTGTGTAAATAATATCGGTGGTTGAATAACTCCTTTTATTATTAATGCTTGAATTATTTCTGGGTTATCTTCAGGTAGGCTATTATCGCTAAATACGGCTTTAGTCTCAACAAGTTGCATCTGTTTGCCTGCAATTTCAGCTTCCGTTGCATCCTGCTTGAGAGTTACGTCTTTACCAAAGGTTACTCCTGCTATAACCGAACCCTGTCTTAGAGTTACCCCTGGTCCTAATACTTGCCATTGTCCCTGGCGCATACTTATAACTGCTAATTTTTCACTCCCTCCTTGACTTACTTCATATCCTACAATACTCTCATTCTCTACAACCTCTTTTATACACGCATCAGTTGCAATCTCCTGCGGTTGAACAATCTCAGACTGTTTTAAAGGTTCTTTCGGTGGTGCTCTAACTCCAATAAACATCCGCTCTCCTGAGTTTAATATAAACTCCCCATTAAATAAAACAATACCCCCATTTTGTATATTCAATTGTAACTCAAATCCTTTCTGTAATACCCCAGAAACTATCCTTCCACCATCATCAATCAGCCGATAAGCAGTGTTAACTAATATAAAAAATCTATTATCTTCTATCTGTATTCTTCCAAACTCTTTTATCTCAATTATCTGATTATCTGTAAATGTTGTTATTGGTATTCCTGATTTGAGTGTTATGGACGATATATGGCCTTTCATCATTATGCCTATACCCGGCACATTTATTCCTGTTGGACAGTTTATATCTATATCTTCACTTCCCACTGTAATTGGTAGGTAATTGGTTTGTCCTTCAAGAGTTCCTATAAATGCTAACTGGGCTTTGTCCTGTTTTAATGTTATTTTTCTAAAATCTAATTTACCATCATTATCAGTATCAATATCTTCTATCTTTAAGTGTTTATTTACTAACCCTTCCGGTAATGTTCCACCTGATAGTTCAGTTGAGACTTCGCTTAGTTCTTTATTGAATACATCATTAGCCTTCCCTTCAATCATCCCAAATAAGCTTCCATTTGCCATAAAGCCCTTTATTACGGCAGTTCGCTCTACCTTATCCAGTTTAGCATAGTTATTTCCATAATCTGAGAAACTCATATCTATTCTTAACTCATCCTTTAAATATGCTACACCGCCTTTAGTTATAACTGTTGCTTTCTTACCTTTTATTGTTATTTCAGCTTCCTGACCATTCACAAAAACCATCTCTAATTTCCCAGTATCGTGATTCGGTTTACATCCTACCTGGAAATTACCTCCAAAAAATTCTCTATTAGCAATATGCGTGAGATTGTATAATGAATCAACTAAAACAGGTTGAAGTCTACCACTTATTTTTCTCATTTCGTAAATAAACGCATCTGTTCCCATTAACTTTGTTCCTTCTTTATACTGAATTTGACCAGATAACTGACCAGTACTTACATTCCATAATTTCTCAAATAACCCTAACTTTTTAGCTTCTTTTCCTACAGAAGGAGCTGGTAATTCTTGTTTTTTGGGTATGAGGCTTTGTTTTAACTCTGTGAGTTTCCCTTTAAATTTCTGAAGTATACCTGCCTTCAAAAGTGGAATTTCACTATCTTTAAACATAGGTATATTTATACTACCAGTTTCTGGGTCAAACTTAATCTCAAAGGATTTGATACCTGATTCATTTATTAATTTATCTTCAACCTCTTGAAGTTTAGTTTTATCTCCACCATATAAAGCACCTACTTCTGAAAACTGGTGGATATCTATCTTAACTGATTTTATCTCTATATCCCTAACATTTATTTCTTTGTTTTTCTTTAACTTAATACCTAATTCAACCTCAACAATATGCTGTAAAATCTTGTTTTCATCAATGAGCTCTTGAAGTTTATCCGGAGTTAGTTTATCTAAATTAATTCCTTTCTTTATAAGCCTTTGTTTCTGTAGTATCTTTAGAATCTTCTTCATTCCTTGAGGACCTAATGTCGCAATATCCTTTATATTCTCTATAGTAATACTTACAAAAGCATTTCCATTTGCAAGGTCTATACTTATTCCTGTTGCAAACTGAAGAATATCTAAGTTTCCTCTTATGTTAATCTTCTTTGCATATTCTGTTATAAATTGAGATGCTGCCTCCTTTTCTCCTTCATTAAATATTGGTGTAATAATAACTTTACTTCCATCTTTGTTTACTATCATTCCAATAAAGAACTTTCTTTTATCAACATCTATACCTATTTCCTTCATAATATCACGAACTTCTTTGGTAATTTTCTGAGCATTCTCATCCATATTCTTAACTATATCTTTAATTGCTTGTATGCCTTCAACTTCATTTCCTATTTTAATCTGCTTACTCTCAAAGTCATACTTTACTTCAACATTCGTTATGCCTGCTTTTTTATATGCATTAAAAAGGGTTTCTCCCGTTTTCCTATCAAACTTTTTTAATCCCATCATATTAACAAACTTACTCAATGACTTTATAATCTCAGTAATACTGTTATTCAAATCTAATTTGAAGCTTATCTCCTTTATCTTAATTCCGCTCCTTGTTGATTCTATCTTTACATTAAACTTACCATTACTAAACTTACTCATACCTGAATCCTCAAATGCTTTGGTATACTCTTCTATTTTTACTTTTTCCTTTCCTTCCATCATATCGCCTAATCTTTTAATCTCTTCAATTTCCATATCTTTAAACTCAACTGTTAATGTCCCAGTTTTTTTATCAAATATGGCTTTTGCAAACTTGTCTTCTTTGAAAGCATTCATTATATCAATTAACCTTGCATCATATCCAATTATCTGTAAGACTTCTACTAAATTCTTTATCTTACCAATATCTGTTTGAGGAGCCTCTTTTATCTCTCTTAATGCATCTATTTTTGCTTTTCCAAACACAGCCTCTAATTTTGTTAAAAATTCCTCTTCTAAATTCCCTAAGTTTAGAAACTCTCTACCTGTTGTAGTTTTATAATTATTAAGAATGTTATGGAACTTTCTATTAAATGTTTCTTTCGTGATTTTTCCCTTGTCAAATCTATTAATCAAGTTTCCAATATCTTTTACAACCATCCTCTCATACTTAATATCAACATAGGCTTCAGCAAACCCTTCAGTAAACCCTCGCAAGAATGCATTTAAGTAATCATTCTTCGTATCTATTTTACTTGTGCCCCATGCTATCACTCCATATGCAAGTTGTCGCTGGACTCCACTCATACTAAAGCCTGAACCAGAAATTATACCTATAGGATTCATAATAAATCCTCTTAATAACTGAGTAGCAAATGGACCCATTCTTTTCTTTTCTGCAATATGTTCTACCAATGCCTGCCGGAAGGATTTAATTATTACATCTCTTAAAGTTCTTACGGGAGCATTTAATAACTGAGTACGAGTAAGATGAGGAACTGGTTTTAGGAAAAGGTCTTTAACAAAATCAAAACCTCGGCCGATTATCTCATTTATACCTTTGAAAATATTACTAACTCCTTTTGAAATGAAACTGAAGAAATTCTTTACAGAAGTGAAGAACCCTTTAATTGAACTTATCACAATTTTAGATATGCTCGTTACTACACTCTTTATCCCTGTAAATACTGCTGAAAATACTGATTTGAAAAAGTTACCTATACCGCTTACCAGATTACCTACTGCATTTGAAACAGAAGAAATAAAAGAAGAAACTCCTCTACCAATAGAACCGATTAAGAATGTTCTTCCTATAGCAGGTGTTTGTGCTCCTTGTGTTGCTCCAGATAAATTTGTCCCAGACATAATATTATTCATAACATTTTGACCCAGTTGAGCACCTACACTGGTAAGGAAGGTCATAACCCCGGCTTTAAATGCATCTGACCACGTTCCTCCATTCATCTTTACCCATATAGCCTCAGCAAAAGCTGCCCCTAATGGTCCACCAAACATAAACCCAATAGTACCAATAAACGCATGGACAAACTTAGCAAAAAAGCTGCTACTGGAAGAAACTTTTGTACGGACACTATCCTCTGTTATATTTGTCTCATTAGTTTTAGTAAGGTTACCCTCCTCATCATATTCGTACGTTTCATCTAACTCTTTATTAATCCATGTTTCAGAAGTATAACTGCCACCGAATACCCCACCTGAACTGCCTTTATGTCGTATATATGCGTAAAGCTTATGATGAGCAGAGATTTTTTGGCCTTCGGTGTTATACTTGATATTTGTATAGTGGTCCCATCCATTACCTGAATCATTCTTTCCAGCAATCCAATTCCAGGTGGTATACGTCTCTGTTGCTCTGCCGTGTATATCAAATTGTAAATTATCAGTAATTCCCGAAGCAAAAATCGGTTTTGAATGATGATGACACATCCAACACTTTCTATCATAGAAAACTTTAGTTGCTATGCCTAAACTATTGTAACTAAGCACTGTTTGTTCATAGGTATAATCTGAAGTAAAAATACCATCGCCTCCATCCCACATTCCATTAACATATACAGTTGTTAGAGAGACATTTATTCTGCCATGAATATCATAGGTATATGCGTAAGAAATATCTGCCTTTGAATCTTTATATGGACGGTTATTATGGAAAAGATCAAGCCCCATATCACCCATACGCATCCGGTCATATCTCAAAAATGCCATTTGTCCCAAACTGTTATACGTTATTTCTTCAACAAAATTCCTTTTTGCATACTCTGAGAAAGTATAATTTAAATCATCCTTTTCCTCATAATATGAGTATGTTAATCCGTTAATATCATAAGTGATATTTGTTTTTGCCAAACAATAATTACCATCGGCATTGCCTCCCTGTCCTGGCTTTCCGTGTTCAAAATATTCGGTTATTTGACCAAGAGAGTTATAACCCTTTATAAATGTCTCAATCTCTGTGCAATTGTATAAGTAATCTGGATTATCAACATCCTGAACCTTTAAATTCTGTTCTTTCAGTTCGGTATAAGTATATGTTAACTGTCCTTTTTCATTATACTTTCTATCTTTAAGGTCGGTATTTGTTGCAGTCTTATCTGGGCAGGCACTATCGTTTCTAACTATTTGAGTTTGTCTAAGAACCTGGTCAAGAGCATTATATTTATCTATTCTTGTTTCAACTTCATAGGTGTGGTTTAAATTGGGGCCCTGTTCTTTTATATAGTCTTTAGAATATTTAAGTCTTCCATAATCATCATATTGAATATCTTCAATACTTTCTTTAGTTACTGTCTTATCTGGAGAGGCACTATCATTGGTAACTATTTCTGTTCTTCTTAGAATCTGGCCATACTCATTAAATTTTGTTACTGTGGTTTCAACAGTATAAGTGTGATTGAGTCCATCACCTTTTTCAGCAATTCGAGATAAATAATGTTTGGTCCAACCTTTTCTGGTATAAGTTATTTCAGATACATTATTTTTGGTAGTTTTATCAGGTGAGTCAGAAGAAATGACTATTTCATTATAACTTTTGAGTTGCCCAATATACTGACCTTTAGATTCATTGGTTTCTGCATAATACTGCATATCTTTACGAATTGTGGTTGTGGTTAAATCTAATGTTGCTAATTGCTCTTTTGTAACTATATCATTAACTTTAGCATCTATATGTATCTGTTGCTTATACCCTTTCAAAAATCCACCAACAGGAGTCCATGCGCAGGATGCATCTACTTCTTCACTTTCATTTATTCCAGCCCACCAATCAATGGTTGTAATTTTGTCTAATCCTTGATAAATACTCCCTAATTTACCCGTTTCATGTATTTCTTGGTGATAACGAATATTTCTTCCATAAATATCATATGCCTGTTCATAATCAGTTCCTGAGCCATCCCCTGCCCACCATTCTATATTTATTGTTTCCAATGGACCAAATATATCTTGAACTTCTCTGCTTTCTACTGAATGAGAAAGTTTTGCTTCATTATTTATTATGATATACTCTTTAGTAGCATTACCCTCATATGTAACTCCAAAAGCATCACCACCAGTTATAGTTTCTGTAGCATTTGCTTTCTTTAATAAACCTATATAACACTTCCCTTTTTCATCAAAATATTTGTCTTTACTTGACTCTGCTACATAAACCAAATCATCTGGTGACTCTGAACCATTGGTATAG
>CAYYAU010000052.1:0-7762 GCA_964469765.1 uncultured Clostridia bacterium
TCTAACAAACTATTTTTCTTTCTTTTCTAATTTTATGTTCAATTTAGAAACAGTATACTCAAGGGCATATTTTATCTGTGGGTTTATTTTCTTTGAGAGTTCTTTTATTTTTTCCTCAATTTGTTTATTTACTTTTCCAATATCTCCTAATGCCATAATTGCTTCGCCCTTTAATCTTACATCAGTTGTGTCAACTCCTTTTAATGCAATTCTCCAGCCCGAATCATCTCCTAACCTACCTAATGCTCGACTAATATATACATTTACTCTAAGTTCTTTTTCTTTTTTTAATAATTTCTTTAAGGGTTTAATTGCTTTTTTATTTCCAATTAAACCTAAGGCTTCAGCTGCATTAATCCTTACATTACTACTTTCATCATTTAAACATTTTATAAGAGGCTTTACTGCCTTTTGGGCTTTTAACTTTCCTAATGATTTACAAGCACTTTGCTTCAATCTGTAACTTTTCTCACTAAGCACCTTTATAATGGTAGACACAGCTCTTTTATCACCTATATTTCCAAGTGTTTGAATTGCAGCAAGTCTTACTCCCTCAACAGTGTCATTTAATGCAACCTTAGATAAAGGAGGAACAGCAGAGTTGTCTCTTATAAATCCTAATGCGGTTATTACACTTATTCTTACACTCCGGTTCTCATCTTTTAAAGCATTTATTAAAGCAGGAACAGCTGATTTATCTCTCAACATCCCTAAGGAATCAGCAGCCACTGTCCTTACTCCAAAATTTTTATCCTTAAGAGCATGTATAAGATAGGGTATTGCTGTTTTATCTCTTAATTTACCTAATCGTTCAGCTGCACTTCTTCTTAGAACTGGGTCTTTATCTTTTAACTGATGAACCAGCTTTTTAATCTCAGGAGAAACTTTTTGTTTCTCTTTAGCAAATAAAACAGAAAACATTAACGCCATCACCATAATAAAAACAATAGTCTTTTTCATAAATAACACCCCCTCATTAAATATTTATGGCTCTATTTTTAAAATTGCTCCTTCGGAAACATATATATTTTCCTTTACAGTTGTTTCATTTCCTATTATACAATTTTGTAACTGCACATTCTCTCCCACCACTACTTTTCTCCAAAGAATACAATTCTTAATTTCAGCACCCTTTTTTATAACACTACCGTCTCCAATACTTGAAAATTTCCCTATAACAGCATCCTTCTCAATTATACAGTTTTTTCCTATTATACAAGGAGGATTTAACTTTGCAGAGTTGTCAATATATGAGTTTTCTCCAACCCAAACATTCTTTTTTATTTCTTCACCAGGGAAAATAAGATTTATCTTCTTTTCAAGAGCATCTCTATGTGCTTTTTTATACTCATTTAAATTTCCGATATCACACCAATATCCATCTGTAATATATCCAAACAACCTTTTTCTTTTTTTAATTAGTATAGGCCAGAGGTCGTGTCCAAAATCAAAAAACTTATTTTTTGGAATGTAACGAAAAACTGCGGGTTCTAATATATACATCCCAGTATTTGCAAGGTTCGAAAACACATCTGCCCAAAAAGGTTTCTCAACAAACCTTTTTATCATAAAATTTCTTTTTAGTAGTACTACTCCGTATTCTAATCTATTATCAATTCTTTTTAAAATTATTGTCACTAATGCTTTTTTTCTTTTATGGAATTTTAGAGCATCATTAATATCAATATCAATAACTCCATCTCCACTTAATACAATAAAGGTCTCTTTAAAAAAATCTTCAAAATTCTTTACTCCACCGGCTGTTCCCAACAAAGATTTCTCTTCTGAATAGTTTATCTTGATTCCCCATCTCTCTCCATTTTTAAAATATCCCTTTATCATATGAGGATGTGCATGGAGATTTAATCCTACTTGAGTTACTCCTAAATCCCTTAATTTCTCTAAAATATGTTCAAGTACAGGTTTATTAAGTATAGGAACCATTGGCTTTGGTATAGAATAGGTCAAAGGCCTAAGTCTTGTTCCAAAACCAGCTGCCATTATCATTGCTTTCATTTTCTTTCCTCAATTCTTATAAATACAGTTTTTCTCTTTATAATGGGAAGTTTATCTATATGAGAAAGGGCTTTCTTTAAATTTCCTTCCCTTGCAAGATGAGTGGTCATAATTATAGGAACATCTCTTAATGTTTTACGTCCTTTCTGATACACTGCTGATATAGACACATTGTTCTTACCTAACACTCCTGAAATCTGAGAAAGCACTCCTGGTTTATCTATAGCAGTAAACCTTATGTAATAGTTTGTTTCAATCCTATTAATGTTGGTGATGGAAACATTTTTGCCTGGGGTACAAAGAATATAAGGAATTTCTCCAGCAACTTCTTTATTTACTTTTTGAGCTATAAAAATTATATCACTCACTACTCCGGAGGCGGCACTCATTGCTCCAGCACCTTTTCCATAATATAAGGTTGGACCTGCTGTATCTGATTCAACATAAATTGCATTAAACTCATTATCAACATCTGAAAGAAGAGAATCTGCTGGCAAAAAAGCTGGATGGACTCTTAATTCAACAAGATTATTTTTTCTTCTTAAAATACCAAGAAGTTTTAATGTATACCCAAACTGTTTCTTTCCATACTCAATATCTACAGGAGAAATACCATCTATTCCTTCACAATAAGCGTCTTCTAACTTAAGTTGGGTTCCAAAGGCTATAGAACCTAAAATTATAAGTTTATGAAGAGTATCAATACCTTTAATATCAAAATATGGATTTGTCTCAGCAAAACCTGCTTCCTTTGCTCTTTTTAATGCAACATCAAATGGGACATTCTTTTTACTCATTTGAGTTAATATATAATTACTCGTCCCATTTAGTATACCTACAATTGCATTTATCCTATTTGCTGCAAGCCCTTCATTAATTGCTTGAATAATTGGAATACCAGCACCTACACTGGCTTCAAAATACACAAGCACCTTATTCTTATATGCAAAAGAAAATATCTCATTCCAATACTTCGCCAAAACAGCTTTGTTCGCTGTAACAATATGTTTTCCTTTCTTTATAGATTCTATAATAATCTCTTTTGGAGGATGGTATCCACCAATTAATTCAACTACTATATCTATTTCTTTATCAGTAATAATTTCTTTATATTTAGTAGTAACAGCCGTATTAAACCCTTTTCTCTTAAATATAGTAAATTTTGATTTATCTATATCACAAACCTTTTTTAAAACAATCTTTACACCAGCTTTCTGGTTTATTAGAGAATAATTCTTAAAGAGAAGTTTTACCACCTCTAAACCAACAGAACCCAACCCTATAATACCAATATTAATGTGATTTTTCTTTTTCATTATATCGGTCCTTCTTTAATAAACTTTTTTAATCTAAGTAAAGCATCATGGAACCTATTAAAATGAGTAACTAAAGCCATCCTCACATAGCCTTCTCCATATGTCCCAAAACCTATTCCTGGTGCTACAGCTATACCTGTTTTCTGAATTAAAAGTTCAGAAAACTCTAATGAAGAAAGATGTTTAAAACTCTCAGGTAGTCTTGTCCAAAGATACATTGTTGCTTTTGGCTTTTTAGTTGGCCATCCTATTTTATTTAATCCATCAACAAACTTATCCCTTCTTCTTTTATACTCTTCTACATTATCTCTTACACAATCTTGAGGTCCTAATAATGCTTTAACGCCGGCAAGTTGAATAGATGTAAACACACCGTAATCTAAATAACTTTTTAATTTTTCTAAAGGGGAAAGAATATCAGCATTCCCAGCAACATAACCTAATCTCCAGCCAGCCATATTATAAGTCTTTGAAAAGGAACAAAACTCAATTCCTATATCCTTTGCACCTGGAGTTTGAAGAAAGGATGGTGCTTTATACCCATCAAACACTATGTCCACATAAGCAAAATCATGAACCACTACAAAATCAAACTTTTTTGCAAAATAAACCACCTTCTCAAAAAATGAAGTATCTTCAACCACAGCAGTTGTAGGATTGTTCGGATAGTTTATAAAAAGGAACTTTGCTTTGTGAAGGATATCATGAGGAACCTTATCTAAATCAGGAAGATAACTATTTTCTTCCGAAATAGGAAGTTCATACGGAATACCCCCAGCTAAAATTACTCCATTTAGATGAGAAGGATATGCAGGGTTTGTTACTAACACAACATCTCCATGATTAAGAAAAGCCATACATAAATGAACAATCCCTTCTTTTGAACCAATTAAAGCAAGCACCTCATCTTCAAAACCTAAATCAACATTAAACCTTTTTTTATACCATTCACAGACTGCTTTACGAAACTTTGGCATTCCTTTTGCCTGAGGATAGGAATGAGTTTTTGGGTGATTTTTTATAGTATCACAAAGACATTCTACTATATGGACTGGTGTAGGTCTATCAGGATTACCCATACCTAAATCAATAACATCAAGCTTCTTCTTATAAGCCTGTTGTTTTAATACATTTATTGCTCCAAAAAGATATGGAGGTAATCTTTTTAAGTATTCAGAGTAATTAATCATTCTTTCTTAAATTTTCTATATTATTTTTTTTAACTAAATGTTGGGTTACTTTAAATAGATATATCCCAAAAATAAAACAAAACCCTCCATATAATGACTCAAATACTGAGTATCTTATCCACTCATCTAAAGAAATAAACTCATTAAAAGGTGAAAAGATAAATAAATCAAGGAGTCCTTTTACTAAAACAACACAACCCCATCCCAAAGAAATCACTCCACCTATCTTCAGGAGGTGCGATAATTCACTTTTATTCATTAAAATTAGTTAATTATTAAATATTATTAACTTTTTATACTCTTTTTTAATCCCACACTCGGTTTAAAAAGCACTCTTTTACTTGCAGCAATCTGGATGGTCTGGCCAGTTTTAGGATTTCTTCCCTGTCTTGCTTTTGTTGCTCTAACCTTGAAAACACCAATCCCTGCAATGGATGCCTTTCCTTCTGTTTTAAGGGAATCAATCACTGATGAAACCATGGTCTTTAAAGCTCTTCCTGCTGCTGCTTTTTTAATTCTTGCGTTAGACGCAATTTTCTCAATCATCTCAGCTTGGCCCATTTTCTACCTCCTCAATAATTTTATAGATATTTTGTGGATATTTTGTTATATCATATTTTGTTTTACTCTGTCAAGGGTTTTTCAGCCTCTTCTATAAGCATCACAGGAATACCATCTCTTATTGGATATTTAAATCCACATTTCAAACAAACAATCTTACTCTCTTCTAGTTTTACATCTCCCTTACAAGATGGACAAGCCATAATCTTAATTAATTCTTGTAATTCTTTTTCATCCATATCTCCCCCTAAAACAGCGATTATTAGGTTATTTAGTTATTAAGTTACTATGTCAAACAATCACGCCTGCCAGATAAACGGCGGGCAGGCAATAACTCAATAATTCAATAACTGACTTTTTTTAGTTTTATCTTCAAAAATTCTATATTCTGTTTTATCTGTTGATTATCTGGATGACGCTTATAGGCTTCCATATACATTTGAAATGCTTTTTCTAAATTTCCTATTTTATAATATAAATATCCCAACTGTTGATAAACATCAGCACCTAACCTTAAGTAAGAGTTAAACTCATCTATTGCTTTATTCCACATTTTATTTTCCATATAAATATTGAGTAAACTATTGGGTTTATAGTTCTTTTTATGCAATGCTAAAAGAAAGTTAAAAGGTGCCTTGTGAGGTTTATCTGCTTCTTTTTCAGATAAAACCTCGTAGAGATAAACCCCTTCTGCATAATAAATCTCCTTTACATACTTCTTCCAGAATCTATCAAATATCTCTAAATCTCTCTCTGTCCAATGCCATAGTTTATACCCTGCTACCCTTATTGCTTCTCTTAGATTTATTAAAATATGAGTTATATTCTCCTTTTTTATTTTTTTATAGAGTTTCTCTGAATCCTTTAAAGAATGCGTCCATAAAATAACTGGAGTAAAGTTATGAACATTATTTGCAATAAAATCTCTTTTGATATAATGAATTTTAGATTCCCCTAAAATCATAATTTTACTATTTAATGGGAGCTTTTCATTTATATATTTATAAACTTTATATGAAGGATTAGGATAACCTGGTTTGGTATAAGATAGATATTCATCTTTACTCTGTTTTCCTATAACTAAATTAAAAGGAGAATAGTTGCTATGCATTATTACAAATGCCCAATAAATATTTGTAGCTAAAACAATTATAAAAAGTAAATATACTAATTTTCCAAATATTTTGGGTAATTGTTCTCTCAAATAAAAAATACCATATGCATTTACAATACTAAATATCGCCAATGCAGGAAGAAAATATCTAAACTTAAAAGTTCCAATTCCCCATGCTAAATATGAAAAACAAAAAAATATTAAGGAGTATTTGATAATTTCTTTTTTATTTTTTATAAAGAATATTATAGGCGCAAAAAGCAAAAACAGAGGTCCAATAAAAGTCATACTATCATTACCCGTCATTGTTAATTTCCAAGGAGAAAATAAAATTTCTTTTAATTTCATACTTTGTAATTGAGAAGGTAATATCGTACTTCCCTTATATACTATTAAATTTTTACCCCCTAACCACTTATATAAAAATGGATATATAGGATTACCTGTTTGAATTATATTTTTAATTAGCCAAGGACTCATAAAAAACATCAATATTACAAAATAAAGAAAAACACTTTTTGATACGGTTAAAAATTTATTTTTTCTTTTATAAAATTCGCACCATAAAATTAGCATACTTATTCCAAAAAGAGTAAATATACCTGTGTATTTGGTTCCCATTGCAATTCCAGAAAAAATAGCAGAAATAAAAAACCACCTCTTTTCTTGTTTCACAAAATAATTTATTAAAGAATAGAATGCTAAGAAGAAAAAATAAGAAAGTCCAATATCATTCCCTGTAATCCATGAATTCATAAAACAAATCGGAATTGAATAGAAAAAAGCACATGCCAAAATTCCAATTTTTGGAGAAAGATAATTTTTACAAAAAGCATAAATAGACAACAATAAAAGAATTCCTGAAGAAAAGTGCATTAGTTTAGGGAGACCCTCTTCTTTAAGTAATAATGCATAGGTGTAAAGCATCTCCATATTAAATGGATAGTAAGAACCAACTCTATAAGGCATCTCTACAATCTTATGCTTTATGATATAAAAATTTGGCGCACCCAAATGATATACTAAAGAATCATAAAAAAGCTCTGGAACGAAACTCATAATGAAATTTATAAATATCAAAATTACCAAAAGAAACCCTGCAAATTTAACTCCATGAGAAAAAATAAAATAATCTTTTGAGAAATTATCCTTTTTGTATTGTAATTTCTTCTTTTCTAAATAGAGGTTTATTAAATTTCTTATGGCTAATATAAAAATTAAAATCGTTTCTGTATAAAAAACTTCCCTGTATAATAGTCCAAGAATACCTAATAAAAAAGTTAAATAAATAAATATTCCAACACCTAAACCCACGGCGAACACAAATTCTTCTATAAATGAAGGAATATTGATTCTTAACCGTTTGATAATCTTTTTCCCTAAAAAATAAGAATTTATTATAAAAACAGAAAGTAAAAGCATGGATAAAAAGTAGTCCAAAAATAGCAAAAGCGTTTTAGAAGTAACCTTTCCAGAAAATGTGCTAAAAATAAAAATGAGATATTTCAAATCTACAGGATGTTTAGAAAAATAGTTTATTAAAACCAAAAAAGCACATGTAACAA
>CAYYAU010000053.1:0-7687 GCA_964469765.1 uncultured Clostridia bacterium
TACTGTAATTTTTACTTCACATCCTGTTAAATCTGAAATATGGTCTCCAATTGCATAAGGATTACCTGCTCCTTCAGCCATAACTATAATAGCACTTTTTTTACCTTTCTCTCTGTATTGTTTAATCTTTTTACAAATTTTATCAAGGTCATAAGGAATCTCTGGAATAAGTATTATTTCAGCACCTGCTCCTATCCCAACCTCTAAAGCAAGAAATCCTGACTTTCTTCCCATTACCTCAACGATAAACACTCTATCAAATGAAATAGCAGTATCTCTAATTTTATCTATTGCATCCAATGCAGTATTTATAGCTGTATCAAACCCTATTGTTGTCTGGGTGCCAGCAACATCATTATCAATGGTTGCAGGTATACCAATAATGGGAATTTTTGAATTTTCATACAGCTTGTATCCAGCTTTAAATGAGCCATCTCCTCCTATTATAATTAAACCGTTTATTCTTTCTTTTTTTAAAACTTCTGCAGCCATTCTTAACCCATCCGCTTCCTTAATCAACTCTGACCGACTACTTTTAAGTATTGTTCCTCCTTTATTTATTATTCCACTTACAGAACGGGAATTGATCTTTACCTTCTTATTCTTGATAAGGCCGTTGTACCCTTCCTCAAATCCAAATAAATTAAAACCTAAATGTACACCAGCCCTTACAATTGTTCTTATACATGCATTTATGCCAGGCGCATCTCCACCCGGGGTTATAATCCCAATGTTTCTCATTTTAAACAGATTTACCTTTTTTATTTGTGAATTTTTCCTTCTCTAGCTCAATGAACTTTCCCATCTGACGAAACTTCATGTATCTTGTCTCAAGCAGTTTATCAATTGGTATATGTAAAACATCCTTTAGAGATTTCTCTATTGCTACAGAAACTACTTTCTTCATAAACTTCATATCCCTATGAGCCCCTCCTAAAGGTTCAGGTAATATCTCATCAATAACACCAAACTCTAATAAATCATTAGCAGTTAACTTTAAATACTGAGCTGCTTGAGGAGCTTTTGAGGCATCTCTAAAAAGAATAGAAGCGCATCCTTCAGGGGAAATAACTGAATAAATAGCATTCTCAAGCATAAGAACCTTATCACCAATTCCTATGCCTAATGCGCCTCCACTACCGCCTTCTCCAACAATTATCACAATAATAGGTGTTTTAAGCCGAGACATCTCTCTTAAATTTCTTGCAATTGCCTCAGCCTGTCCCCTTTCTTCAGCACCTATTCCAGGATAAGCTCCTGGAGTATCAACAAAACTTATTACCGGCAGAGAAAACCTTTCTGCAAGATGCATAATCCTTAATGCTTTTCTGTAACCTTCTGGGTTTGCCATGCCAAAGTTTCTTTCTATATTATCATTAACTGTTCTACCTTTTTGATGTCCTACAATAGCTACAGACCTTCCTTCAAACTTCCCAATTCCTGTAATTATTGCCTTATCATCTGCAAACACCCTATCTCCATGCAGCTCAATAAAATCTGTAAAAAGAAGCGTTATATAATCCAACGTATGCGGTCTATTCTGATGTCTTGCTAATTGTACTTTTTGCCATGGAGTAAGGTTTTTAAATATTTCCTTTTTCAATAAATTACATTTCTTTTCCAACTCTCTTATTTGTTTGGAAAAATCAATATTTTCTTCTTTACCAAGAGCCTTCATAGACTCAATGGTCTTCTCAAGTTCAACCACAGGTCTTTCAAAATCAAGCCCTAATACTTTATTATTCTCTTCAGCCATTTCTTAAAAGTTCCCTTTATATTCTATTCTTAAAATTCTCTCTGTAGTATTAACAATATCTCTACCTGCAATCTCTATATGTAAATTCGGAACTATTTGATACCTTACGCCGATATTTAGTCTACTCTCACTACCTTCACCTAAATTATCATATTCAAACAATGGGATAAACTCATCTCCTAATGGAAGGGAAACTCCTACAAAACCCCTAACAAAAGGGTCATCAAATTCATAGAGGTTTATGCCAACGTGAACCTGACCTGCCGGAATCAGACTTGGTTGAGAAACAACCAAATATATACCTTTTTCTCTTTGTTCATAGTTCCCATCAGTATAGGCTCCATAACCCTGGTCCTCATACCCAAATGCAACTGCTGGAATATAGTTTTCTATTTGAGATGAAAACAGCTGAAACTTAAAATACATTCTTGGTCTTCTTAATTTAATATTTCCTTTTCCAATCAGATTCTGGGTATCAAAGAATATTCCTAAATTTATATGAGGCAACACTCCAAAAAATAGCCTAGTTAAAAAACCGTTTTCCCCTTCATCCTTTGGTTGATACAACCTAAAATTCAAATCATATCCTCCATACTCAACAACATTTGCAGTTGGACAATCAATCAAATCGGTTATTCCTTCAGAATAAAGAAAAGAACTCAAACTCAGTAAAACCAATAAAATAAATAACTTTCTCATCATTTTTCCTCCTGCACAGAGATATTTTTAGGAGTTACTTTATCACATTTTCATTACTTTGTCAAGCCACCCAAAGATGTATATATAAACTATTTTCCCCAATATAACCCCGCAAGAAGTCTATAGTTATAATGAGCGATAGCATTTTTGTTCTTTTGTTTTTCTATTAAATCTTGCTTCTTTTTATCTTTAAGAAAAACACTGTAAAGGGTAATTAAATTTTTGTATGGAACTATCCAAGTTTTATCAATGTTAATTGCCTTATTGTAATTTTCAACCGCCTTATTATACATTTCTGCCTTTACATATGCATTACCCAAGGCATTATAGAGCCTCCTTAAGTAAGGATTAATCTTTTTAGCTTTTTCAAACTGTGCAAGAGCCTCTAATGGTTGTCCATTTAAAATCAATGCCTTTCCAAAATCATAGAAAAAGTCAAAATTACCCTTCATCAAAACAGGAAAATCTCCCATCAAACTATAAAAATACTTAACTGCTGTTGGATACTGTTTTATGTGTAATCGCAGTTGTGTTAATCTATAGTAAGGAATGGGGTTGTTTAGATGATTCTTATGTGCAATCTGGATATATTTAAGAGCTAATTTCTTCTCATCACTTTCTAAATACTCATCAGCTAAAAATAAATAATTATATAAACCTTTAGGAAATATTTTTATGTCTTGTTGAAACACTTTTTTTATATCAGCCCATTGATGATTTCTTTGATTTGTTTTAATACCATAAAAAATACTCACACATAAGAAGATGATAACACCAATAACTTTATTCTTCCCTTGAAGTTGAATAAGTTTATCAAATAAAAATCCAACTAATAAACAGATTCCCATTGAAGGTATATATAACCATCTTTCACCATACACAACATTCATAGGAAATATATACGATACAGGAATAAGTGTTATAAAAAAGAATAGCACAACTGAACTAACAATTTTTGCTTTCTTTCTGTATCGTATAGCTAATACTATAATAAAAACTATTAAAATTAATCCCAATACTTCTTGTATTGAAGGATTTGAACCAAAGCCAGACTGAGGATACCTAAGTACAAATCTTACAGGCAATACTGTTATCCATAAATATCTTGGAAAAATCTTCCCTATGACATAAATCAATGTCCTTAAATGTACAGGTGCAAAAAATGGTGTCCCGTATGTCCCAGCCTGCTTTAAAACTAACCCATGCCGGGTAAAACATAGCTTTTCAATAATCACCCAAAAAATAACAATTAAGAAAAAAGTAATAATTGAAATAAAAGACCTCTTCCACTGTTTTTCTTCAACAAACATCCATATATATACGCACAAAAATAAAGGCAAAGAAGCGATACTCTCTTTACATGCTACTCCTAAAAAGAAAAAGAGCAAACTGAGATAATACCATTTATTGTTTTTAATCTTTAGATTTTTTAGAAATGAATATAATGATAGAAGAAAAAAAAGGCCCGCTAATATCTCTGTCCTATACACAGCAACATTTAAAACTGCTGTATGTATTGGATGAATAGCAAATAAAAATGCTGAGAAGAAAGGAATAAAGCTTTTATTAAATATCTCTTTCAATAAGAAAAATAACAGAATCGTAACTAATGTATGCAAAATAGCATTACTCAAAAACCAGCATCTACCAGAAAGTCTGCATACCTGATAGCTTAACATAAGGCTTAATGTATAAAGAGGCCTATATGAGGTCTCCTGAAAATAAAAATTATAATCCTTATTAAAAAGTTTATTTATATTAGATAAACTCTTAATATAACCATTCTCTACAATTCTCGGTTTATCATCAAAGGTTAGCTTATGCCTAAAGGTATTCAAATACACCCCAAATGAAATAAGGACCAATATAAACGCAATAATAAAATTTGATTGTAATGCTTCTTCTTTTTTCATCATCAGTAAAGTAACAATCTAAGTTTTATAAATGAAAAACTATTTTATTAAAGGTGGGAAAAGGTTATGGAGACCCTTAATATCAAGGTAACCTTTACAGATAAATGTGGCAACAACTATCTTTATTAAATCACCCGGAATAAATGGGAAAAAACCTAAATATAACGCTCTTTCAAAAGAAAATCCAATACCAAACCAAAGCCACATTGTTCCACAAATTAAAATGATAACATCTCCAAGACAAAAGATAAGCAATATCTTTAAGATACTGTAACTCCTTAAAAATAACCTTCCCACTACATAGCTACATAGAATAAAACCAATAATATACCCTCCTGTTGGACCAAGCAACTTTGAGAGTCCAGCTGTACCTAAAGAAAATATAGGAACACCTGCTATCCCTAATACTGTATATATTGATTGAGAAAAAGGAGCAAACCTTCTTCCTAAAAAAGCTCCACAAAGAAGAACAAAGAATGTCTGTAATGTAATAGGAACAGGCGTAAACCCAAGGGGTATATACACATATGCGCCAAGCGCAGTTAAAACAACAAAAACAACAACACCTATAAGAGCAGTGACAAGTTTACTTACTTTAATCTCTTTATATAAAATTAGATTCAATCTCTCTGTGAAAATCATTGTGTTTAACCTCCTTTTATAGATAGGTATTCAAAAACTATTTTCTTAATTTTTTTCCCATATGGTAGCTTTTTTCTAAAATCTCTGGGTGGTTGAGGATTTCACCTTTTCTATTCACTCCAGCAACAAATAACTCATCCTTATATTCAATATTTAAAATATTAAAAAACATCTTTACAGTTTCTTTCACATTCTTAAAAAACCTGTTTTTTCTCTGTCCAGTAACTACTAAAAGATACCCTTCTTTTTTCTTAAAAAACCTGTTCAATTTATTCTTTGCTACCCATACAGCCTGAAATCTATCTATCATCATTTTTGTTTGTGCTGAAACACTACCAAAGAATACTGGCGTAGCAATAACAACCACCTCTGCTTGCTCAATCTTACTATAAAGAGAAGTTAGATCATCTTGCAATATACAGACCCCTGTATTAAGACACCCGTCACAATTCTGACAAGGAAAGAATCGTAACTCGTTTAAGACTATTTTTTCAATAACATTCTTATTGCTTGCCCCTTCTATAAACCTATTAAGAAGCAACTCTGTATTACCATTTCTTCTTGGACTTCCTAGAATTGTTATAATCTTCATATTGTTTTTTGATTTTACTCTATTATAAAGAAAAATGATATGTTTTGCAAGAAGAATTGTCACAAAAAAATATTTTATTGAACTGCTTTTTAAAAAATAATATAATATTTCTACTATGTTAGAAAAATTATTTAAAATTAAACAAAGAGGAAGTTCAATAAAAAAAGAGGTAATTGGAGGTATAACAACCTTTGTTACTATGTCTTATATTATTTTTGTTCAACCAGCAGTTTTATCTAATTGCGGAATGGATAAAGGTGCTGTTATGATGGCAACATGCGTTGCAAGTGGTATCGCAATGTTACTTATGGCTTTTTTAGCTAATTATCCAATAGCACTTGCTCCTGCAATGGGACACAACTTCTACTTCGTCTTTGTTGTTTGTTTAACAATGGGGATAGCCTGGCAAATAGCATTAGGAATAAACTTTGTATCAGGAGCGTTGTTTATTCTTATCTCCTTCTTTGGATTAAGAGGGGCTTTAGTTAACGCTGTACCTAACTGTTTAAAAAATGCAATTGCTGTTGGCATTGGATTGCTTATTGCATTTATTGGGCTTCAGTGGTCAGGAATTGTGGTAAAAAGTAAAGCAACATTGATTACTTTGGGTAACTTTTCTGATACGATTGTTCTTATTTCCCTTTTAGGGCTTGTTGTGATTGCTATACTTATGGCTTTAAGAATAAAGGGATCTATCCTTATAGGTATTGGTATAAGTTTAATTGTTTCTCTATCACTTAGGATAATCAAATTTGAAGGCATTATTGGAACACCTCCATCAATTACTCCAACACTGTTTAAATTAAACATCTCTGGGGCGCTAAAATGGGAATTTATTGGTGTAATATTCACATTATTCTTCCTTGACTTATTTGATACAGTTGGAACATTAATCGGAATTGGTGAAGAAGCTGGGTTTATAAAGGATGGAAAGTTTCCTAAAGCAAGAAGGGCTCTTTTAAGTGATGCATTTGGAACAGTTTCTGGAACACTACTTGGAACATCAACAATTACAAGCTATATAGAAAGTTCAACAGGAGTTGCGGAAGGAGCAAGAACTGGGTTTGCAAATGTTGTTACAGCTACTCTTTTTTTTCTTTCAATACTACTGTTTCCATTAATTAAAATGGTCTCTTCTGGAATAACAGTTCACGGGACAACCCTGTACCCAACAATTGCACCTGCATTGATTATAGTCGGGGTTCTAATGTTTGGTAATGTAAGAAAAATAAACTGGTCAGATTATACAGAAGCTATTCCCTCATTCCTTACATTTATCATTATGGCTTTCTCATTAAGTATAACAGAAGGCATATCAGTTGGATTCATCTCTTATACGATTCTAAAATTAGTAACAGGTAAAAGAAAACACCTCCCTCCTTTAATCAGTATCTTCTCCATACTTTTTATCTTAAGATACATCCTCCTGAAATAGTGGTTTTGTAGTTCTTTCTTTTTTTACCAATTAGACCCTCTTTTATTTATCAGAAATTTTTGATTTTTGGTCTTTGTAGTTCAGAAGAATCTCCTATTTCTATTGCTCAGCCGGTACAGATTTTTCCTGTTCTTGGGTCGTTTGTTCTGTTACTTCTTTTTCTGTTATAGTCTTTGTTTCTATAACAAAAGAGTCCTTTTTTAATACATTACCCGACTCATCAATCACCTCAACAGACCAATCGCCAATCCATTGAGGCATAATTGTTTTTGAACTCCATGTTCTATGCCTTATATATATGATATCCAAAGGAACCTCTGCCATCTTTTGAGTCCCATAGTACCAGATATGTTTAATCTGGGTTGGGGTTTTTGCTCCATAAATGTTAGTCCAATAATAAATCCTTTCCACATCTGAAGTAAATGTTGTTTTTGGGTTAACAGGTTCTCTCTCCTCAACACCCTCGCATAAAGCAGACTCCTTTACTTCAAGTTGCTGTTGTTCCGTTTGAACATTTTGTTGAATCTGTGGTTCTTCTACAACTGGTGTTTTTTGCTGTATTTGTTCTTCTGTAACCGGCGCTGTGGTCCCTTCTTGTGATAAAATACTTCCTACACAAATAATACCCAAAAGAAAAACAATACAAAAGC
>CAYYAU010000054.1:0-7659 GCA_964469765.1 uncultured Clostridia bacterium
ATCGCCTCTCCAGTAGGCTCCTGAAACCCTTAATAATTTAAAGAATTTTACCTTTCCAGTTGAATCAATATGAGGTCCTCTACATAAATCTATAAACTCTCCATGTTGATATATTGTTACAACATCATCCAGTATTTCTTCTAAAATTTCAACTTTATATACCTCACCTATTTTTTTAAATAATTCAATAGCATCTTTCTTATTGATTTCTTTTCTTACAAAAGGAAGATTTCTATTAATTATTTCTTTCATTTTTTGAGAAATCATTTTGAGGTCGTTATCATTAAACGACCTTTCTACGTCAAAATCATAATAAAAACCTTCTGAAATAGCAGGACCTATTCCTAACCTTACATTAGGAAAAAGTTCTTTCACAGCTGATGCCATAATATGGCTTGTTGAATGACGAAGAGTTTCAAGATTAAATTCTTGATTTTTTTCCATCGTATACCCTGTTAATCTTATAACTTGGTGGGCGGTATAGGATTTGAACCTATGACCTTTTGCATGTCAAGCAAACGCGCTAACCAACTGCGCCAACCGCCCAAAAATAAGTCGTTAGTTATATTAAGTGTAAAATTACGATTTATTTTATAATATTTAAAAACAAGTGTCAATCTTGTTTTAAAAATTACTATAATTTCTCAAAGATATTAAAATTTGGTTGGAATATTTCTTAGAATTTTAAGCCAAGCCTCTATTCCCTTAATATTTCTAAATAAATAAATAAAATTTCCTCTGATTTCTATATATCTATCAATGTATCCTTCCTTTAAATCCATAATGCCTTTAAGAACTTTTATCCAGTTGTTATATTTTCCGGATAAGATAAAATCTACATTTGGTTTTTCCCCAAGCCACACATCTGAAATATTTCCTTGTTTTACTGAAAATCCTACAATTTTTGTTCTATTTCTTGAAAATATTAGATTAATTAGATATGTACCCGTTTCTTCTTTTGCTTTCTTAAGATAGTCTTTATTCTTATTACATCTTCTTTGCATTTCTTTTAAATACGATAATGAAGCAAACTTTATTCTTTTCATCTCTATTTATACCTTTCTTAAAACTGCACAATTACCTTTACTAAATTACTTTCTGATTTTGTTAAAGGAACAAATCCATCTTCAACAACTTGTTCTAAAGAAACTATTCTGGTAATAAGTTGTAAGGGATTAATCTTCCTATCTTTAATGAGTTTTATAGCTTCGGGATAATCTTCATATAAAGAGGCAAGGCTGGCTTTAATTCTAACCTGCCTCATCACAACCGCCATAAAATCTATCTCAACAGGTGTTAGACATAACGATAAGACAAAAACCTCTCCTCCCCTTCTTACTAATGTAACGCTGTCTTGCAACACTTTTGAAGCACCAGAACAATCAAATATTATATCCACACCATAATTAGAAGTAAACTTATCTAAGAAAAGAAAAAGATTCTTTTCCTTAGGATTAATTACCTCTTTAGCTCCTAATTTCTTTGCTAACTTTATTCTGAAAGGATTTATCTCAGAAACAAAGACTTCTTTAACTCCGATTGCTTTTAAATATTGTAATGCAAGTAAACCCAATCCTCCTGCCCCAGTAATTAATACTTTATCATTTATCTTTAAAGAGGAATTCTTTACTGCTCTTATTACATCAGTTAAAGGGTCAACTAAAACAGCCTTTTTTAAACTTACATCATTTGGAATGATATGAATTCTTTCTTGAGGGAGCTTTATATACTCAGCCATTGCTCCATCTTTTGTTAACCCAAATGAATATGAACCTTTCTCACAAAGATAAAACAATCTCTTCTTACAAAAATAACATTCTCCACAAGGAATAAGTCCTCCTGCAGTAACTTTATCTCCAATCTTATACCTTTTAACATTCTTGCCTTTCTCAACAATAACTCCTGAAAACTCATGACCTATAACCACGCCTGTTTTATACATTCCAGTCCTATATGCACCAACATCAGAACCACAAATTCCACAATATTTTGTCTTTATTAAAACATCATTAATTCCTATTTTAGGAATAGGGATATCTTTAACTTTAATATTTTCTTGACCATAAAATACAGCTGCTTTCATCTTTTTATCTTCCTTATAGATATCCTTACTTTTTCTTAAAGAAATTACCGAAAATTTGAAGAAAAGTCTTTCTTTTTAACTCCTTTTTAATATAATCAATTTTACTCAAAGCAGCTTTTTCTCCAGAACCAATACAGTATTCATACTTTGAGAAATCAAACCAGTTAACATTTTTTATATCTCCTGCAATTATAAAATCTGCGTTTTTTAGTTCTGACTTTTCTAAATAATCTACCATTATATCTTCTGTCCTTAAAAGCACACTAATATCACTTCTAATATTTTTCTGAGAAGGTAATTCCTTTGAAGGAACCGATGCAATAACAATATCTGCTCCATTCTCCTTAAGTGTCTCAACAGGAACAATACTTGCAACTCCTCCATCTACTAGTATCCAATCATCCCAAGGAACAAACTGAAAGTATCCTGGAATAGAAATGGATGCCTGTACTGCTTTTCTTAAAGGACCTTTTTTTAAATTAATTTTTTTTCCAGTAATTAAATCAACCACCACAGCAATAAAAGGAATTTTGGTATCTTGTATATCTATATCCGGAAAAATATGCGAAAGAAACTCATTCATCTGTTCCCTAAGTACAGGGCACACTATAGACTCTAATAAAGAACGATGTCTAAAAAATATTGACACAGCTTTACCTATAGAGATTCTTGGCTCTTCTTTAAATCTGGATAAATTTAATCTCTTGAATCTTTCACTATTTATAAAGGTGCGGGCTGTCTGTTCTAATTTTATTGAATTTTGTTCAATTGAATATAAAGCCCCAACCATACAGCCCATACTTGTGCCAGCTATCATATGGATTGGGATTCTATTCATTTCTAAAATCTTAAGAACACCTATATGAAAGAGTCCTTTTGCTCCTCCACCGCTTAATGCTAATCCGATCTTTTTTTTCTTAAACATTTTAAAAAACAAAATGTAAAATTAAAAAGCATCCCTTCTTCTTTTAAGGATGCTTTCTATATAAAATTTATACATTGAAGTTTTATTTGCGGGGGCCAGATTTGAACTGGCGACCTCCGGGTTATGAGCCCGACGAGCTACCTGACTGCTCCACCCCGCTATTTTCTAAAATTATTAATTTATTAAAAGCTGTTCTTAACCATGCCGGAGGCCGGACTCGAACCGGCACAGTCTTTGAAAGACCGACGGATTTTAAGTCCGTAGCGTCTACCAATTCCGCCACTCCGGCGAAAGTAACGCGGTGTCATTATATGAAATTTTTTCTTATTGGTCAAGTAATAATAAACCTAAACTCTTTCAACTTTCGATTCTCAAATTTCGAATTTCTGCTCCGCTTTCAGTAGAACAAGAAATAGAGTCTCATCCGGGGGCGATGGGATTTGAACCCACGATCTTGGCCTTGACAGGGCCACGTGTTAGACCAATCTACACCACGCCCCCCTCTTTTCTGTAAATCTATATATGGCATCAATACACTCAACTTCTTAGGACAAAAGAACTTTCATCTGTATTCTGTTTTTTATGTTGAAAATAAATTTGAGAAAATTTGTTTTCTACTTTTCTCTTTTCTTTTTTGTTCTAAATAAAATTTATTTTAACTCTATTTTATTTCAATAATAGCGGAGCAAAGACTAAAGAAACTATTGCCATAAGTTTTATCAGAATGTTCATTGAAGGGCCTGCTGTGTCTTTAAATGGGTCTCCAACTGTATCTCCTACGATAGATGCTTTATGAATATCTGTCCCTTTTCCTCCTAAATTCCCTTGTTCAATCCATTTCTTTGCATTATCCCATGAGGCTCCACCATTAGTCATCATTAATCCCAAAAGCACACCGCAAACAGTTGCTCCTGCTAAAAATCCCCCTAATGCTTCCTTGCCAATTAAAAATCCAACTAAAAGAGGAACTGAAACTGCTAATAAACCAGGAATTATCATCTCTTTTAATGCATTTTTAGTAACAATATCAACACACTGTTTTGTATTTGGTTTTGTCTTTCCTTCCATAAGACCGACTATAGTTCTAAACTGATGTCTTATCTCATCAACCATCTTGTTTGCAGTTTTACCAACCGCTTTTAAAGTAAATGCTGAAACAATAAACGGCATAAGTCCACCCATAAAAAGTCCAATTATTGTCTGAGAATCGGTTAAGTTTATTGAAATCAATTTAGCGGTTTTTTGGTATGCAGAAAATAATGCAAGCGCAGTAAGAGCAGCTGAACCAATTGCAAATCCTTTTCCAATTGCAGCTGTAGTGTTACCTAATGCATCAAGGCGATCAGTAATTTTTCTTATTTCTGGCTGTACATCAGGTGACATTTCAGCAATTCCACCTGCATTATCTGCAATCGGCCCATACGAATCTGTAGACATTACAATTCCAATAGTTGAAAGCATACCAACAGCTGCAATAGCAATTCCATATAACCCACTAAATCTATATGAAACAAATATTGCTACACAAATTGTTAATACAGGTAAAACGGTGCTTTCAAACCCTACAGATAGCCCTGTAATGATATTTGTAGCTGGTCCTGATTTACTACTGTGTGCAATCCTCTTTATAGGAGCTCCCGAAGTGAAATATTCACTTTCAAGCCCAATAAATATTCCTGTTAATAATCCACTTAGTACAGCCCAAAACTCATTTAGTCTTCCAAGAATCAATCTTGCACTGAAAAATGCTCCAAGAAGAAAGATAACTCCACTTATATATGTCGCAAATCTTAAGGCTGATTGGGGATTTATTTTTCTTAGTAGGTTAATTGAAAATATTCCAATCATAGACGCAATAAGCCCTATTGCTATTAATATTAAAGGAAGAACCATCCATCGGATAGGATGCAACAGTGTAGCACCAATTGCCATAGTAGCAACAACAGAACCCACATAAGATTCAAACAAATCTGCTCCCATCCCAGCGGTATCACCAACATTATCACCTACATTATCAGCAATTACTCCTGGGTTTCTTGGGTCATCTTCAGGTATACCGGCCTCTACTTTTCCGACAAGATCTGCCCCTACATCAGCGCTTTTAGTGTAGATACCACCTCCCACACGAGCAAACAACGCCACAGAGCTGGCTCCCATTGCAAAACCATTTATTATAAAAGGATCCTTTGTAAATAAAAAAAACATCCCTAACCCGATAAGGCCTAAAGATGCAACTGAAATTCCCATTACAGAGCCACCTTTAAATGCAATAATTAATGCCTCAGATATGCCTCCTTTAATTGCACCTTGACATGTAGGTGAACTTGATCTGGTTGCACTTTGCATACCGAAAAATCCTGCTAACATAGAAAATATCGCACCATTAAGATAAGCAATGCCTGTGGCGAAACTTAAAAATTTAACAAGTATTATAAATACAACTAACATAAATAATCCGATAATCTGATACTCCCTTTTTAAAAATACCATTGCTCCTAAATGTATCTCATCTGAAATCTCCTGCATATTTTTACTGCCTGGACTTCTACTTTTTATATAGAGATAATTTAATAAAGCAAAACCAAGTCCTAAAATACCAATAGCTGGTAAGATTTTCAGTAGACCCATTTAGAAATCTCCTTTCTTGATACACAATGGGCGGAGCAGGACTCGAACCTGCGACCCCTGCCTTGTAAGGGCAGTGCTCTCCCTCTAAGCTACCCGCCCATTATCTCTCTTTTTTCATTATATCTTATTATCAAAACATCTCTATTACGGCGTAGTCCCGATACCTCGGGACGACCCCTGCCTTGTAAGGGCAGTGCTCTCCCTCTAAGCTACCCGCCCATTATCTCTCTTTTTTCATTATATCTTATTATCAAAACATCTCTATTACGGCGTAGTCCCGATACCTCGGGACGACCCCTACCTTGTAAGGGCAGTGCTCTCCCTCTAATCTACCCGCCTCAATTGTTTAACCTATTCTTTTTTACTATCAACTCTTTATATGGTAAGGTGATACTTTTACAACCCTACCGTTCTTCCAAATTACAAGAGGCCGGCCTGTTTGTTTATGTCTCTTTATGACTTCGCGGATAGCTTCTTTCAATGCCAATTCTGCTTTATCCTGTAGGGTATACTTTTTCATTAGTTCGTACCTTTTAGAATATCTTTGAACAATCTTTTATTATTAACAGTAAGTTTGCCTTTTTTTTCTTTGGCAATAAGTTTAGGAGTGGAACCCGAATTATCAAATAACATCCAAGAATTAAAAAGCAATCTATAGAATTAAAAAAAATTATAGGTTCCACGATAAAAACGCCGTTTTACATCCTCTTCAGATACATCATGTCCCCCTTCAACAACCCTATCTCTAATGCGGGCAATAGCTAATTCGGGTGTAGGTATCCATAGATAAAAAAGATATAAGTTGTATTTTTTCTTTTTTAGTCTTTTAAAAAGAGATATATGAGATTTACCTGCTAACGTTGTCTCAAAAGAAAAATCAACATTCTTATTTGCTAAATCCCTAATTTGTTCACGCACTAATCTGCCTGCTTTCATTGCTGCAACCTGTGGAGAAAATGGTGATAATCCCTGTGCAATTAAATCGGCATTTATAAAGTTATAACATTTTGCATATTTAGGTAGAAACTTCTTAGCAAATGTAGTTTTGCCTGAACCATTGGGTCCGGCAATAATGTATATATTTTTATTTATCTTCAAAACTATTTAAACTTCCTTTTTGATAAAATAAGGTTCTACGCTACCCACCTCAGCTGTTTTTCTATTCAATATATTTAAATTCTGTATTGTAGATAGCGGGCGAGCGGAATCGAACCGCCATATCAAGCTTGGGAAGCTTGTGTTCTACCACTAAACTACGCCCGCTTATAATTTATTATTTAATGTAGATACCTTTATTTTATAACTGGAATAATTATAAACAGATTTTTTAGAAAAATCAACTGTTTTGAGATTTATTTGTTAAAAAATCCCTAATTGAAAGAGATGCTCTTTTACCTTGTTGCATAGCACTGATAACTGTTGCTGAACCTGTTACAATATCACCACCTGCAAATATATCTTCTATTGATGTTTGTAAATTATCATTTACTGAAATATATCCTTTTTCATTTAATTTAAGTCCTTTTATAGTAGAAAGAAGTAAAGGATTTGCCTTTGCTCCTATTGCAATAACTAAAGTATCTAAATCTACTAAAAATTCAGAACCATCAACCGGAATAGGTCTTTCTCTTCCTGATAAATCCTTCTCGGCTAATTTATTCCTTATACATAAAACACCTTTAACTCCAAAATCATTATCAGAAAGTATCTCAACAGGAGAAACAAGCTCCATAATCCTAATACCTTCTTCAATAGCATTTTGAATTTCTTCTTCTCTTGCTGGCATCTGTTTTCTTGTTCTTCTATAAATAATTGTTACTTCTTTAGCGCCTAATCTTAAAGCACACCTTGCACAGTCAAATGATACATTACCTGCTCCTACCACTCCAACCTTTTCTCCGATACTAATTGGAGTATCATACTCGGGAAATAGATATGCTTTCATAAGATTAATTCTTGTCAAAAACTCATTTGCTGAGTAAACTCTATTTAAATTTTCTCCTTTAATATTCAGAAACATAGG
>CAYYAU010000055.1:0-7537 GCA_964469765.1 uncultured Clostridia bacterium
CTATATCAATAGGAAAATATATCACTGTTGCAAATGGATAATACTTTTTAGCAATCTTATAGCCAGATGAAGTATGTGAAGAGACGACAATCCGATATTGGGCAAACCTTTCTTTTAATCTAAAGATCAAATTCTTAATAGATTTAACCTCTCCAACCGATGCTCCATGAAACCAAATTGTGCTTTGGTCTATTTTAAACGGGAAAAGCCCACATTTCATCTTTATCTCTTTTCTGTTTAATATAAAAAAGATAGGAAAAAGTATAGATAAAATGAAGATACCCAAAATATTATAGAGAAAAAACATACTTATACTCCTTGAAGCAGTCTATTCAAATAATTTTCTAGGGTTCCTTTTCCTTTTGTAATCTCAATTTCTACCTTTAATATCCAAAAAGGATATGGGACAGGAAAACGAATTGAATCCTTTTCTGTTGACACAACAAGTTTATCTTCCAAATGAGCCAAATCTTTTTTTGTATATCTATGATGGTCAGAAAACTTGACTAATTCAACGATGTTTGCTCCTAGAGTTTTAAGCGTCCTTTCAAATGATTTAGGATTCCCGATTGAACATAAACCAAATACATCCTTTTTATTAATCCAACTAAGAGTCCTTTTTTCATTTGTTATAAAGTTTATAAAGTATAAAGGTTTATGTATGGTCTCAATTATAGGAAAATCTTTAATTTTTAAAAGTTTCGTTTTTAATAACTCTTTTTCTTCTCTACAAACCTGGTCAGTATGGGTAAGTATGAGTAAATCCGCTCTTTTTAAAGAACTCGGCTCATCTCTTAATAAACCAGCTGGAAGAAAATATCCATTTGAAAAAGGAAATAAAGCATCCACCACAACAATATTTAAATCCTTTTTTAATCTTCTATATTGAAATCCATCATCAAGAATTACTATATCCGATGAAAACATTCTCTTTGCGGATAAACATGCCTTTACTCTATCTTTTTCAACAATAATCGGAATACTATTTAAGTTCCTTTTTAAAAGATACGCCTCATCACCTACCTCAATATAATGTTTCTGGTGATTTACAACCTCTAACTCCTTTCTTCTTCTTTTATACCCTCTGGTTATAACACTTATTTTTTTATTATTAAGAAGTTTAACTATAAAAATAACAATTGGAGTTTTTCCGGTTCCTCCTGCTGCTATATTCCCAACACTAATTACTTTAATAGGAGGGGTAATAACTGGGAAAATATTTAAATCATATAAAAGATTTCTTAGTTTTATAAAAGCACCGTATATTAAAGAAAATGGTAATAAAAAATAAAAAAATAAGTTTTTATTATTAATTGCATTAAGGTAAAAATTCCATAAAACTCTCATTTCATATCACTGATTTTTTCTCTTGTCTAACCAAAAAAAATAAACCGCTTTTGTCTGGTCAGGAGAAAAATCTCCTTTATCATTGATACACACCTCTATCCTTTTAAGGTCAAGCAACTTTCCAATAGAATCTCTTTTTTCTTGAGAAATTTCAAATGGCCCTTCTATTGTAAAATCTTCCGCTTCATTTAAAAGAAGCTTTCTTACAAAATCTATTCCTTTTTTAAGTTTTTCCTCTTTTAGATATTTAATAACTTCGTTATATTTTACATTCTCTTCTTGATAATGGGCAACAGCAACCACAATGCTTACCTTTGAGAAACTGTTTATCTCACCAATCACATCTAAAATTTCTTCTCTATCCCAAGTATCATATATAATAGAAAGTTTTATTTTATCCAAATTTTCTTTTACAATACTCTCTAAGTTCTCTAAAGAAAAGGTTCTTCTTAATCTTTCAATAATAGATTTTCTATTAATTTCTAAATTAAGAAACTTTATCTTCTTCATCTCTGTTTTTTTCTATTCTCCCACGCATAAACAATTGGAGACGCTATAAATACTGATGAGTAGGTACCTATTATAATACCTATTAAAAGGGTTAAAGAAAAATCATGAATCACTGTTCCACCTTTAAAAAACAAAGCAAGCACAACAAGAAGAGTTGTTAATGAAGTATTTACTGTTCTAATCAGTGTTTTATTGATGCTTAAATTGATAATTTCTATAAGTGGTTTTTTGTAAAGTATTTTAATATACTCTCTAATTCTATCATAAACAACTATTGTATCATTAATAGAATACCCGGCTAATGTAAGTAAAGCAGCAACAATTGGAAGGGTTATTTCCTTTTGTAAAAGAGTAATTACACCAAAAGTAATAAATACATCATGCACCAAGGCAACCACAGCAGCAATACCCCAAACACCACCTTTAAATCTCCATGCAATATAAATAATCATTCCTAAAAATGCCCAGAAAAAGGCTTTATAGGCTCTACTCTTTAAAAATCTTCCAACAACAGGACCTATCATTTCAACTCTTTGTATATTAATATTAACTTGAGATAGGTCCTTCTTAAATATATCTTGAAGTTTATCAGCAATCCCTAAAGCAGTGTGAAGTTGTGGTTCTTTCTTTACTCTTATTATAAAATTATTTGAATTTGCAAAGCTCTGAATTGAAAAACCTTGTAATCCATTTTTATCTAATATCTTTCTTAACTGGGATATAGAAATTCTTTGTGAAGGAGCAATCTCAACAAGTGAACCTCCAACAAACTCAATTCCCCAATTAGGCTTTTTGATAAATATCGAATAAACAGCAAGTAAAATTAAAACAATAGAAATAACAAAAGCAAATTTTCTTTTCTCAATAAACTTAATATTTGTTTCTTTGAAAAATTGCATATCAACCTCCCAGTTTAAATGCTTAACCTTTCCACTTTTTTCCCACTTAAAATAAGGTCAAAGATTGTATGGGTTACTATAATGGCAGTAAACATACTAACCCCAATACCCAATGTTAATGTAACAGCAAACCCTTTTATTGGACCGGTACCAAACTGAAAAAGGAACAATGCTGCAAGAAGTGTCGTAATATTTGCATCTAAGATTGTTCTAAATGCCCTTTGATAACCAGCATCAATAGATGCATAGATAGTCTTTCCAGTTTTAATCTCTTCTTTTATCCTTTCAAAGATTAACACATTCGCATCAACAGCCATACCTATGGTCAGTATTATCCCCGCTATACCCGGAAGCGTTAATGTAAATGGCGTTAACCCCATAATCCGCGGTACCCATACCATAGCACCTAATAAAAGAAATAGATTTAAGAAAAGTGCAATATCTGCAATAATACCTGCTAATCTATAGTAGAATAGCATAAATATTAACACCGCAACAAACCCAATAATTGTAGCAGTAATCCCTGCCTTTACAGAATCCCTTCCCAGTGTTGGTCCAACTAACCTGTTTTCAATGATTCTAACAGGTGCTGGTAAAGCACCTGCCCTTAAAACAATTGCTAAATTCTTTGCTTCTTCCATACTAAAGTTCCCCTCAATAATTGCACGACCGTCCGGAATTCGGGTTCTAATAACAGGGGCTGATTGAACCACATTATCAAGAACTATTGCTAATCTTCTTTCAACGTTTTGCTCAGTAAGTTTGGAGAATATCTTCGCTCCTTCTGAATTAAAACTTAAAGCTACGTAAGGAAGATTATACTGGCCGCCTATTTTAACCTGAGCATTTGTTAAGTAAGCACCTGTAATACCAGCCTCTTTTTTCAATAGAAACCTTGTATCCTCTTTTCCTTTTACTATTTCGTAACCTTCTGGAATCTTGTTTTCATCAATTTCACCTTCTTCATTCAATAAATCAGCAATTTGAACCTTATCATTAACGAGTTTAAACTCCAAAAGAGCCGTCTTTCCTATTAAATCTATAGCCTGTTTAGGGTTATCTATACCTGGTAGTTGAACAACAATCCAATGGTCACCCTGTTGAGTAATCTGTGGTTCTGACACTCCAAGCTGGTCAACTCTATTCCTGATAATCTCTTTTGCTCTATCTATTGCATCCTGTTCTTTTACATCAGCAGAGAGTTTATCCATCTCAACCTCTAATATCAAATGCATTCCTCCTTTTAAATCTAACCCCAACTTCAGGATTTTCTTTAATATGTTACTATTAAACTGCTGTGCCTTTTCTCTTTCCTTTTCATTCATCATTACCCATTTAAATGTGGGGTAAAGATAAATTATTGAAATTAATATCAAGGCAAATGTAATAGAGAGTTTCCATTTGATATCCTTTCTCATTTTTCCCTCCTATTAATCTACTCTTCTTATATGCCACTGGTTCTCTTCTATATTATGGTAAATTTGAGTCTTTGTCTTTGGAAATGCCTTTATGTTAAAGACCACCCATATCTCTTCTGAAGCTGGCCTTTTTCTCCACGAGAGACTCGCCTCCCAACAATGAAGGTCTCTATAAAGACAAATGTATCGTTCTAATGAATCGGAACTTGTAATCCATCCATGCTTAGTGTAAAGATAATCTCTAAAGGTTGTTTCTATTCTCCATTTTTTAGTCAACCAAAAACCTATTTTATAAGTTAAATCTAATCTATCTTGATATTCAGAGAAATAGTTTGTTTGAGTAGCAATATACCAGAAACTATTTTTAGGGCCAAACTTAAACTCTAAATCTATATTTTTTAAACTCTTCTGGTCAACGCTATATATCCCTTTAATATATGTCCTAAACCATAATGTTGGAATATACCTAATCTCTGAAACAATATCCATCATCTTCGAATCTCTAAAATCATAAGGCAAAGAAGTAACCCAATCTACCCAATAATAGTACCTAAATCTTTTTATCAACGTTAGCCGGTTCTCACTTAAACGTTCTTCTTTTTCTATTTTCCCTTCAATCTGCTGCTCAATATCAATATCTAAAAATCTATTAATTCTATTATGCAAGGTAACCACAGTAAAGCCTCTGGAGTAAAATATGTTCCCTTTTTTATTTTGTGATGTTCTATTCTTCCATATTGGTTCTAAACCCAATACTGTTGTTAAACTATTTCTCTTTGTAAAAAAAATCACATTCTTTATCTGCGCATTTGCTTCTGTTTTTAAAAGAGTGTATTGGGGACCGTATTTATATGTTGTTGTATCTTTATCTCTCAATAGATAATTGCCTGCAGTTTGATTAAAAACAAAGTATGTATTCTTTGCAAATCTATAAGGTAAAAACGCCATCTTCAACTCCGGAGCATATCCCTCAACTGTAAGATATTTCCCTTCTTCCTCCTCATATATATCTCTTCTCTTCCCTAAAATCCTTAATGTGTAATTTGAAGAATACTTCGTTAAAGCTATAGATGAAAAAAGTTCATTTGGAGTAATCTTTGTCCTGTTATAGTCCCAGTTAAATCTCTGGTCAGACATATAATGTGTATCAGCCTGGAGATAAAGTTTACTATTTAACATTTGCCAGTGTTTAACCTGTGTATCCCATCTTAAACTATGTGTATCCTTTTCCTTTATATAATACCCATATAAAGAGCCCTTTATGGAAGAAAGTTTATACTCATACTTTAAACCTTTACCAACTCCTTTTTTACTCATCCAGTCAAGATATAGTCTCCCTTTTGTAGCATCTGTCAACAAATAGGATACTTCTGTCTTTAAAAACTCACCAACTTTTTCATCAGAACCTATTCTGATGCTATATGTTAATCTTTTCTTTTTAAGAGACTTCCAATAGATAGGGAAATAAAATATAGGGAAATCTCCAACCCAGAAGGAAATACTCTTTGCAACAAGTTTTTTATTTAAAATAACATCAATCTTTTTTGCTTTAATCTTATAATGAGGGGGTATCAGACTACATGTGGTTAAATAACCATTATAGATAATTAATCTTTTAGGGTCAACCTGAACCAATATTTTTCCTTTAAAATACCACTCATTAAAATGACCTTGCGGTTTAATGAACTTACCTGTTCTTCTTTCAAGGTTATATACAGCCTCTTCACCCTTAATTGAATTCCTCTTATCCTTTAATAACACATTCCCTTTTGCGTCAATATCTTTTGTTAAGAGATTTAGCCATATCTCATCACAGTTAAATACTATGTCTTTATAAGTAACTTTAATATTTCCTTTACCTTTAACAATCCCTTTTGGCCTATCATACTCAAGGAAATCTCCAGTAAAGTTTATAGGAATTCTCTCTTCAGCATATAACAATGAGATAAAAAAAAATAAAAATAGTATAATTATGTGTTTCTTAACCCCTTCTCTCATCTATCCTCTTTTCTCTGTCCACTGAGGTCTATAATTGATAAAGGTAATAAAGCTGAACCAATCACTCCAAGTTTATCCTTTAATTTTGAAACCAGAAGCTTAACATCGCTAAATGCATAACTAAAACAGTTTTCCTTTATAGCTTTTTTTAATGGTTCAAACAGAATATCGCCAGTTCTGGATATTCCTCCAGTAAAGATAATAACCTCTGGATTTAAAAGATTAATAATTCCACCCAATATAATTCCTAATTCCTTTGCAATTTCATTCCATAAAGAAATAGAAAAACTGTCATGCTGTTCTGCTCCTATTTGTAAAATTTTGGGCGTTAACAACTCAATATTTCCATTAACCAATCTTAACAACTTCTTACCTTTTCCCTTTTTTATTCCTTCTTTCATTCTTTCAACAATATATTCTGAACCAATATACCTTTCAATACACCCCCTATTACCACAATTACATCTTAGCCCGTCTGGATAAAGGTTTATATGTCCTACCTCACCAGCTTTACCTGAGGCTCCGTGATAAAGCTTACCATCAAGCACAAACCCTCCACCAATACCAGTACCTAAAGTAATGCACATAAGGTTATTAACCTTTCTTTTCAGTTCAACAATATATGCACCCCAAGCTGCGGCATTTGCATCATTATCCAAAACAATCGGTATTTTAAAAAATTTCTTATTAATATTACCTAACCCCTTTCTGATTCTATCCACTATGTTCACATTCTTCCAGAAAAGATTAGGCGAAAACTCAACAACTCCTTTTTTCTGATTAATCTGACCTGCACAACCAATTCCAATTCCTCTTAATCTATCTATATCTGTTGAATAAAATATCTTTACAGTTTCTCTTAATATCTGAGAGATTATTTTCCCAGGAATTTTTTTTACATCTGTAGGGAATCTGGCTTCTTCATAAATCCTTCCTTTGTTATCAATCAATGCAATAAATATATTTGTTCCTCCAATGTCTATTCCTAAAAATATCTCTTTCATTTTAATCATTAATCCTCTCTTTTTTTATATAAGGGTATAAATATCTTCTTGCCTCACCAACGGTGTATAACGACCCTGCAACACAAAGTAGTTCTTCTGGTTTTAAATATGAAATTGCTTTTTTTAATCCCTGAGCAACACTATAAAAATATTCAATCTTATCTTTGCAAATAAACTCTTTTGCCAACCTATAAAGATGTATAGATGAGAAAGCCCTATCTGAATCTGACTGTACAAAAAACACCTTATCTGCTAAATAAACAATTTCTTTTAAAATTCCATTAATATCCTTATCTTTAAGAATACCCATTAATAAGAATAACTTTTTATAATGAATGTTTTCTAAACTTTTTCTTAACAT